>JALSKP010000142.1 GCA_026988815.1 Myxococcales bacterium
GCGTAAAAATAACAAAATTCAATGAAGAAAGTGATGCTTTTTTCTCCGTCGATGCTGAATCCATTCCTGATATTCTTGAGCCCGAGGTGGACTTTGAGGCGTTGAGCGCGACCGTGCGCCAGACCTTTCAAACCTATGTGGAATTGAACAAACGTATCCCTCGCGAGATGCTCACCCTGGCAACCCAAGCTACAGATCCCTCACGCCTTTCTGATCTGATCGTCGCGCAATTGGCCATCAATAAATTGCAGAATAAACAAGAGATTCTCGAAATTAGCGATGTCGGGCAACGCATGGAGCTTCTCCAAAAGATCATGAAAGAAGAAATTGAAATTCTTCAGGTCGAGAAAAAAATACGCTCACGCGTAAAGAAACAAATGGAGAACTCTGACAAGGGAGACGCCCAGGCACGTGATTTGGGGGATCCAAACGAATTTAAAAACGAGATCGAAGAGCTCGAAGAACGTATCGAGAAAAAAGACCTGCCCGACCATGCTCAAGATCGCGTTAAACGCGAGCTGAAAAAGTTGAAGATGATGAGCCCAATGTCGGCCGAGGCCACCGTGGTTCGTAACTACGTGGAATGGATTCTTTCCTTGCCATGGAACGAGACCACCGAAGATCGTCTTGATATTGATGAAGCCAAGGCGACCCTTGAGGCCGATCATTATGGCCTCGAAAAACCTAAAGAACGTATTCTTGAATACCTTTCCGTTCAGAAACTCGTCGAAAAACAAAAAGGTTCTATCCTTTGTTTTGTAGGACCTCCAGGCGTTGGTAAAACCTCCTTAGGAAAATCAATTGCATCGGCGACGAATCGAAATTTTGTACGATTAAGTCTTGGTGGGGTCCGTGATGAGGCCGAGATTCGGGGTCATCGCCGAACCTACATCGGTGCCCTTCCAGGTAAAATCATTCAGAGTTTGAAAAAAGCGGGGAGCAGCAATCCTGTTTTTCTTCTCGATGAAATTGATAAGATGTCCACCGATTTCCGTGGGGATCCCTCAAGCGCGATGTTGGAAGTTCTCGATCCAGAACAGAACGAATCCTTTGGAGATCACTACCTCGACCTCGATTACGATCTCTCCAATGTCATGTTTATTTGTACGGCAAACGACCTCTCCAAGATCCCCGGTCCCCTTCGCGATCGTATGGAAATTATCGAAATCGGCGGTTACCTGGATCACGAAAAACTCGCCATCGCCCAAACTTATCTGGTCCCCAAACAGATCACCAATAACGGTATAGCGAATAAAGAAGTTAACTTTTCTCCAGAGGCGATTAATCGCGTCGTTGAGGAATACACCCGCGAAGCAGGTGTGCGTAACTTGGAACGCGAGCTCGGAAGTATTTGCCGCAAGATCGCGCGTAAAGTCGTTGAAGGAACAACGGAGAATGTTTTCGATATCACTGCAGAAAATGTTCCTGAATATCTTGGCCCAAAGAAAATGTCGCGCACCTTGATCGAAGAAAAGAACCAAATCGGCCTTACCAACGGCCTAGCCTGGACCCAATATGGCGGCGTAATGTTGGTAAACGAGGCTACTATTATGCCCGGACGTGGTAAACTCATCATTACCGGTAAACTCGGCGATGTGATGCAAGAATCTGCGCAAGCGGCGATGAGTTACATTCGCACACGCGCTGAAAATTTCGGTCTTAACCCGCAATTTCACAATCGCATTGATATTCACATACACTTTCCTGAAGGTGCGGTACCCAAAGACGGTCCTTCGGCCGGTATTACCATGGTGACAACATTAGTAAGCGCGCTTACTAACATCCCGGTCCGCAGAGATGTTGCAATGACTGGGGAAATCACATTACGTGGACGCGTACTCCCCATCGGTGGTCTAAAAGAAAAAACCCTCGCCGCAAAACGCGCGGGAATAAAGACGATTCTTTTTCCCGCCGAAAATCAGAAAGATCTTTCCCAGATTCCCGAAGAAATTTTGATTGGCCTGGAAATGATTCCCGTTTCTCACGCCGACGAAGTCTTGATGCACGCCCTTGAACTCAAAGATCCCGAAAGTTTCCGTAAGCAACTTTCCCAGCCTATAACACCTCCTGATTTAATCAGCGAACGACCACCACGCAGTGAAGCTGTCCACTAAACTTTTGTTTCTAGGCGCGACGAAACCCAACATTATTCAAAAGAAAGCTAAGATGACATCCTAAACCCATGTTGCTAAGGTGATCTTTTCACGTGTGTAGTAATGACTCAAAACATGTTTGCCGCCATCGATCTAGGCTCGAACTCCTTCCATATGGTTATCGCAAGTTTGGAAAATGGAGAGCTCAAGGTTATTGACCGTATCAAGGAAATGGTGCGCTTGGCCGATGGTCTTGACGAGACGGAAATGCTTACAGAAAAGGTGATGAAAAAAGCCTTACAAGCGCTTTCGCGTTTTGGTGAACGTTTGCGTCATGTTCCTCAAAAAAACGTACGTGTTGTTGGTACCAACACTCTTCGTAAAGCAAAAAATTCTCGTCAGTTTTTGAAAAAAGCAATCGCATCTTTGGGGCACGATATTGAAATTGTGGCAGGACAAGAGGAAGCGCGTTTGGTCTATTTCGGTGTGGCAAATTCCATTGATTCAGGAAACGAAAAACGCTTGGTGATCGATATTGGTGGCGGTTCGACGGAGCTCATCATCGGGACCGGTTTTGATCCAATCATGCGTGAAAGTAAATATATGGGATGTGTCAATTTCACGAAAAAGTATTTTGAAAAAGGCATTATTTCTGAGGAAAATTTTCGAAATGCTGAAATTGCAGCCAAGCAAGAATTGCGTTCAAGTGTAGGCAAGTTTACGTCTTTAGGGTGGGTGGATGTCATAGGTGCCTCGGGTACGATTAAATCAACCCAAAATATTTTGGATATTAACGGATGGGGCAAACAGGAAATAACCTTAAAGGGTTTAAAGTCGATTCGCTCCGCGCTCATCTTTTCTGGAAAAATAAAGAAAATTCAACTTGAAGGACTCTCGCCTGATCGTTACCCGGTGTATTGCGGGGGCCTAGCGATTCTGATTTCTCTTTTCGAAAGTCTCAAAATTGAAAAGATGACCGCCAGTGATGGCGCAATGCGCGAAGGCATTTTATACGATTTGATTGGGCGTCATGAAAATCGAGATATTCGCGATAATACCATCGACGTTCTTATGGCTCGACATCAAGTGGATGTTCCCCAAGCCGAACGCGTAAAAAAGACCGCCGAGGATATTTTTGAAAAACTAAAGGGCCCGTGGCAACTCGACGAAAAACGTTTTTTACGAATTCTAAGGTGGAGCGCAAAGATCCACGAAATAGGCCTATCTATCGCCCATTCTAATTTCCACAAACACGGTTCATATCTTGTTGAAAATTCCGATCTACCGGGGTTTTCTCGCCAGGAACAAAAAGTATTCTGGGCGCTTATTCGATCTCATCGACGTCGTATCAAACCCCATCGCTTTATTGATCTCTCGTCCAGTTACGCAAGCGTGGGAATCTACTTGGCGGTGATTCTGCGATTGGCCGTTCTGCTTCACCGTTCACGGGAGGACGCGCGTCCTTTGATCGAATGCTCGGCAGATCCGACCCACTTGAAATTGAAATTTCCTTCAGGCTTTTTAAAAGCAAATCCGCTGACGAAAGCCGATTTAGAAAACGAAAAAAATTATTTGGAAGAAGTCGGAATTAGCTTTTCTTACTGAATCCATTGGATTTCATCCCGCCACGTTGGGTTTCGTCGCGCTGCTCCATCAACCCCAACCTAGGATAATCACATTTGATCGTAGGTTGGGTTGACCGAGGCTTTCGCGAAGCGAAAATGAGGAAACCCAACCTTTACAATTTAGGAACCTATTTTACCTTTCTCGTTTCAAATGCGAGTACATTTTTCGAAAGGAATGTCGTAATCGTATGCGAGTTTAGCACCTTGAATCATCTCATCAATATCGCCGGAGCTTAAAAAACGAATCGACGCACGACCTCCCGATAAAGGCCATTCCTTGAGCGCGTAATCAACGCAAGCATCCACTGGATCGTAAAGATGAACGCCAGGAAGAAGTTCTGAAATCAACACCGATGCAGCCACATAATGTGTGCACGCGAGGATCAGCAAGTCGACATCTTTAAAGCCCGACAAGATTTTTGAAAAAACCGGCCTTGATGAGGAATCTAG
Source organism: Myxococcales bacterium (assembly GCA_026988815.1). GTDB lineage: Bacteria > Myxococcota_A > Bradymonadia > Bradymonadales > Bradymonadaceae > CALJNB01. The sequence continues at coordinate 4,169 of JALSKP010000142.1, forward strand.
GTGCTGACCGGCTTCGATAAGCGCGGAAAGAGCTTGTGCAATTTTGCTGCTGACACGAAACCCCATTGCCTCAAGCGGATCCGTCCATGCGCCTGATAGGATCGTTCTTTCTCCTCCGATCACACCGATGTGTTCGGCCTCAACTTCTTCCAAAACTTCTAATCCCTTTTCGATCACGCCAAGCACGGGAATAGAAAAAGTAGACACAGGCATAATCGTACTCGCTGCATTGCAGGCAATGATCGCATGTGTGACCCCGTGATGGTGCGCGGCGTGTTCGACAAGGTCCTGCACACGATCCGATAGTTGGGCATGGGTCTGTTTGCCATAGGGAACTTGCCCGGCATCGGAAATATAGACGATGTCAAGATCTGGCCTCACCGATCCCACCTTTAATAGCGTCCCAATCCCGCCGATTCCCCAATCGAGAATCAGCAAGGGGTGTTCTTGAGGACTTTTCAAGGGTAGCTCTGCGGCGCAATGTAGTCGTCAAAAATCGGTCCACTGTCGAAGGCAAGAACACGATTTTGCCATCCCACATTAAGCATTTCTACCCTCCTGCCTTTAAAGCGGCTTTCAAGATACCAACGCATCTCATGGTCGGAACGAATCGGATTGAGTTTCAACATCCTTGCCCATCGCGCGTCTTTGGAAAGCGCAAGAAGCGGCGCTTTCCATTCCGGATTGTTTCTATGCTGCCACATCTGCTGTGCTTTTGATCGAAAAAGGGCGGGGAATTCACGCAAGCTTACCGGCGCTGTGACCATATCGATCATGAGAAACTTGCCACCCGGTTTCAGAATTCTGACAATCTCTTTCATGATCGGATCCCAATCAAGATAACGGAAGGATAGAAAAGAGGTCACAATATCAACACTATTATCGTCAAAGGGAAGAAGGGGTCCATCGATCTTTTCGAATGAAATCTGTGCCATGTCCGCACTTTTTCGGCTCGCAATATCCACCATACTTTTAGAAAGATCTACGCCCACACCCTTGGACAAAAAGGGGCTCAATTCGCGAAGCATCGAACCGTTACCCGAACCAATATCAACCATCGAAAAGGTTTTTTTTGGGAGATGTTTTTTAAGCCACTTCCATTCATCTTTTCTGACTTTAATATCCTCAAAGACCTTGTCGTATAAATCGGCGACGGAATCATAACTGCCATCGCTTTCCTCATTTGGAGGAAGAAAGGATTTCATTTCCTCGTGTCTCAATAGTCCGCTGTGTTTACCGATGCTCCCCACCCATCCGTGAGATTTTTTTCCCGGACATCCCATTAAGTATAGATCTCCATAGGACCATCTGGAGGCGTAAACGAAGGCATCGGGCGACTTGGAAAAGGATGTATACCAATGGTACCCAAAACTTTGAATGTTGAAGGTGCGAGAAAAGAAAGGCGCAAACCATCGTGCGCTGCGACACGCATGAAAATAAGCGCGCCCCTTTTCGGAAAAAGGAATCTCAAGTTGCCTCCATTCGAAGGGGCTAAATTGTTCGGGAAGATCGGTCCTACCAAACATCGGCCCATACATTCCAGCATGGCCAACAAAATGAAACTCCAATATTGATTTACCATTCTTAGTAAATCGATCTACCATTTCAACAAATGTTTTCTTATCCTCAATCGCCTGACAAATAATTTCATTATTTCTAAATTGATGACTTTTTTCTTTGGCTAGCGTTCTGGCCACACGTGATAACGCCTCACCGCCTTGTCGATATTTGGTTGTGTAAACGATCCACAATATTGCGTTATTTTTCTTCATGGCTATTAAAATGTTAAATAATTAAAGTAAACACACTAACTATTTTCTAGGTAGCTTCCAACGCGGCGAGAATCAACGTCGAGATTGAGGTCTTCGTACATTTCTTTTGCGCGTTTCCACAAGGCTTTCGCCTCGTCCAGTTTTCCTTTACTTGCGTACAAATTGGCTAAGCGTTCCAGAGGTTGAGCGTAATCGATATCAGCAATTTTTGTTCTTGAGGCCAACTCCAACAACGCTCCAATATCTTTTAACTCGCCTCCCAAGGAACTTGCCAAAGCGAGATTGTATTCGATGCCGGCAACCAGATAGGGATAATCGTTGGACTGAATGATACCCGCCGCCGATGCCAAATAATCTTTAGCGGCCGAAAAATCGCCTCTTGCCATTGCGTTAATACCAAGGTTTGCCATCACCACTGCCATGTCGTATTCCACGCCAATGGCCGTGTACAAATCGAGTGCCGTTGTATAGTGGCGTTCGGCCTCAGCGAAGTGAGATTCAAAACGTTCGATATCACCAAGGCCATTGTAACATTGCCCTTGGCCGCGTTTGTCGCCCAAGTTTTCATAGTAGGCAAGGGTTTGAGAATATCGACTACGCGCCTCTGAGAAGTTTTTCTGATAACGCGCAATTTGAGCTAAGCTCAACATGTTTCTAGCCAAGCCCGTTGGGGAGTTCTCTTGAGAATAGAGCTTCATCGACTCTTCTATTTTTTCGCGAGCGACATCGGCTTTTCCAATCACGCGATTGATCTCCCCCAAGATCCACAACGACTCGGCTTGTCCAACCAGGTGGCCTATTTTCCCGCCGAGTTCAAAAGCTTCCTCAGAAAGAACTTGGGCGGCCGTATATTCACCTCTATACCAAAAAACGCGCGCTAATCCGCGTACTGCTTCTCCGTCGAGCATGATCTGATCACTATAGATGTTTACTATTTCGCGGACCTTCCTAAAGGCCCACTCCGCGGCTTCAAAATCGCCACGTTGCCATGCAATATGTCCAAGTCCGAGCCAACTATATCCCAAAGGACGAACAAGATTATCAGGTAGATTTTCTGTTTTGGCGATTAAACGTACAACACGACGGTATGCCCTTTCGGCAATCATGAATTTTCCAAAGCCCTCATATAAATCTCCCAAGCGAGACAAGACTTCTAGATAGAGTGCCGGATCGACATTTCGCTCTCCGAGTTCTTTCATCGAAACAACGTTTCCTAAAGGAACGGAGGTGCTACTTTCGATATTTAATCGGCGATCGAGAATGCGAAGAAGAGCCTCGAAAGCGTCCGAGGTTCGATAGAGCTCAAAGCGTCGAAGTGAATCGTCGCCAGCAATTTTATACCATCGTAAGGCATGGTCTTCGTCACCACAGGCCAAAAAGTGACCAGCAATTTCGAAGGCAAAGTTGCGTGCGTCAGTCATTGCCGAAAATGCCAGAGCGGCAGCCTTATGGAGTTTTTGTGCGTCTTCAGGCGAGGTGTTCTGCACGATGAAATCACACACCAAACCGTGCGAAAACCCGTACCATTCTTGCGCACTGCCAGGAATTTCGACCAGAAAACCTTCGGCAACAAGATGTTCAAGATCGATATCGAAAGACCCCTGCAAGGTATGTCCTTCCTCGCGTAACATTTTCTTTACGACATCATAGCGAAAACGCGAGCCCGCAAAGGCGGCAATTTGGAGCACCTTTTCGAGTCTACCTCTTCCATCAAAATGTGATTCTGCTTGACGCAAACGTGCATGAAAAAGATCGCCTAAACTTGGCGGTACTGTGTTTTTAATAATCTGAAGATTGGTTGCACACCAACGCCCTTCTTTCCACTCAAGCAGTTTTTCTTCTCTCAGATAACGCAAGAGCATGATCAGATGGAGCGGGTTTCCCGAAGAACGTTCAAGAACGATTTCGACGAGTTCAGGCTCGCTGGGTAAAATCGCTTGAATGAGATCCACACCATCGTGATGTTCCAAACGCGGAATAATCATGCGATGAACAGAAGGATACTTTCGAAGAATTTCTAAACGTTCCACGATCTTGGGACGGTCGGCTAAGTCTTCGCTTCTCAATGTTGCCACAATAACGATTCTTAAAGAACGGGCTTTGATCTCAGCGACGAGGGTTTCTAGAAAATCATAGAGCCCCAAACCTGCCCAATGGACATCATCAAAAAAGAGTAATCTTGGAACACGTTGAGAGGCAACTTCGAAAATACGTAGCAGAAGTCCGAAGAGCTCGGAGCGTGTTTTAGCGTCTGGAAGTACTGTGCTTTCTGAGGGTCGTAAAAACTCTACAAGTGTGAGCACATCCTCTTTTGAGTCGTGTCCCCACGCAAGCAAACGTTGCTCAACTTTCTGCGCCAACTTCTGTCTCGGAACGCCAGCCGTATGGAACATCGAATCAAGCACTTCACGTGCACCGCCGAGTCCGTAAACATCGGGGGAGAAAGCTCCCGAATGTGTTCTAAACGCGCCTTCTTCTTCGAGCGTTTGTTTGAACCAATTTGCAATGCGAGATTTTCCGACACCCGCTTCGCCTTCCAAAAAGACGATTGAACCAGCGCTAGAATGGCGCGCCTTATCTGCGTAAAAGCGCAGTTGTTCTTTTTCTTTTGCGCGTCCGGTGAAAGGAATTTCTTGCTTCCAAGAATCAACGATCGAGGCCTCGGTCGCGCGTTTTAGCGGTGAACCTTGGAGGCCGGATGCTTCTTGTGTGACCCGATCTTTACTCAACACATGATGGTGTAGGCCTTCGCTGGGGTAGCGCCTGGACAAAGGGTCCTCTTTAATTTCAGCAAGGAGGGTTTCCAATTCTTCGCGCATTTCGCCGCAGGAATTCCAACGATCGGCAGATCTTTTGCGAAGCGAGCGCATGATAATCCGGTCCAATTTCTCGGGTAAAGAGATCCCCTTTCTTGCGACCATTCTGGGAATAGGGTCATGTACGTGGTTGCTCATGACCGCTAAACCGGATGCCTCTTGGAAGGGACGTTCGCCGACGACGAGCTCATAAAGTAGTAAACCGAGAGAATACATATCAGAACGCGGACCTAGAACTGCCTCGCCTATCGCCTGTTCAGGACTCATGTAACGAGGGGTGCCGACGACCTCTCCGATTTGCGTTTCTCGTTCTCCGCCCACATAATCGTCAAGGGTTGCGATACCAAAATCCACGATTTTGGGCTGACCCATTTTTCGTGGCAACTTGGCTTTAGAAAGAAGAACGTTGTCAGGTTTGAGGTCGCGGTGCACGACGCCTCGGGCATGGGCATGGGCTAAACCGGCAGCCAATTGAATTCCGATTTTTATAATATCGTAAACCGAGATACCACATTCGATCGCGCTATCAAGGGTGGGACCCTCGATCAATTCCATCGCGATATAGGGAGGTTCATCAACGCCAAAACCATAAACAGTGGCGATATTGGGATGAGACAATTTAGTCGAGGCACGTGCTTCACGGGTAAAACGACGGCGCAATTTTGCGTTACCTAGATATTCGGGTCTTAACATTTTAAGAGCAAAGGGACGGTTCTTTTTATTGGTGCTATGGGCTCGCCAAACCTCCCCAACGCCACCTTGGCCAATGAGTTCTTCAAGAACAAAACGTCCATAGACGTTCTTTTCGATTTTTTTCATATCATCGTTCCTTCGGCCTATCTTTTGATATGGACCTAAGGGTCGTCCATAAGTCAATTTCTTTCACGAATCAATTGGATAGATAAAAAAATTGCTCGTCCATAAAAGGGTTGTACAGTTTCTACGTTGCCCACACCATAGGGCATCATAACAGGAAGTTGTTAACTGAGACAAAGGAGTGACTCATGACTGTAATTCCATTCGTACCCGAACGACGCAAGCGTCGATCAGCCAATATCTATGAAGCTATTAAATTCCAACTGGAAGGGATTTTTTCTTCGCAGAAATTACGTAATCTAACCATCGGAGACTCAAGAGGTCTTTTGGTCGCCCATGCCGGCGTGGAAGAGGAGGCCCAAGTATTGGCCGCCTACGCCCCGCTTATCTCACGGGTAAAAGAAAAAGAAAGCTACCATCAAGTGATGGATGAGCTTCAAACCTTCATCCCAAATGCGGCAAGCGATACAACGGCCGTCCGTTCTTTCGTTGTCGACGGTGAGCAAATGTTCATCACTTTGGTTGGAAAACCTGGCGAATTAGAGCACGCAGACCTCTACCAGGCGGTCTCTGGCATCAAGCGCATTCTTGGTTCGCACGAAATCGCTGCTTAATCGAAAAAACTAGAAACGGAATCTTAGACCAACCGTCTGAGCATCCTGATTAATCCTGATACTAGGTTCAATTCGCATCGACCATCCCAGGTCTGCGGAATTTCGCGCGTGTTGAATCTCGTATCCGCCAATCATACCAATAAAGGGTGTTAAAAAAGCGAGAAGAAACAATCCATCTTTAACGGCACCGCTTTGTTCATCAGCGAGAATGACAAGTCCAACAGACCCCGCGATTCCGAAAAGTTCACCAACATAGACCGCCCAAAGATCGCCTTTACCGTCCATCAAATTTCCGCCCACATAAACTCCGATCGGCGCTAAAGCGAACTCAGCCAACAAGAGAGAAAACGCGAGCTCTTCGGAAAAGTTGCTTTCCAATAAAGATAGAGTGACTAAAAACATGATTCCGGTAATGGCAAAAGCGGCGAGAGCTTCGGCTCCCAATCTGGCTCCTGCACTCGATCTTTGTGTTTGGCGATCTGCAATAGGTTCGTTTCGCGTGAGCGGTTCGTAATCGACAGGTTTTGCACGCGTTAGCGGATTGCGTGGGTTTTTTGAGGTGTTTGGAAACTCATTTTTTAGCGCGTTTGGTTTAGGCGGTATTCTTTCAGATGTTGGTAGGGTTTTCTGCTGGGGCGCGAGCTCATCCTTAAAAACATCAATATCCTTAACCGTCTTCTCTTCAATCCCAATCGTCTTTTCTTGGACTTTTTCCCCCTTCTCTTTATTCGATTTCTCAACCACTCCTCGCGTTTCTCCATCCTCTTCTAGAACACGAGTTTGCGCCTTTTCCTGTCCGACTTTGAGTGTAATGGAATCACTTGAAAGTATTTTTCCATTTGAAATATGATCGATCTGAATGGTGATGTTGGTTTCTGGAACACTAATCCCAATAGTAAACCTGCCTCCAATGTCAGCACGATAACGCCCGAATGTTTTTCCATTAATGGTGACATGAAGTTTGGCGCCAGCTTGGGCAACACCACTGACGGTAAAGGAGCCATCGACAAATTCTGTTGTGGGTTCTTGAATTTTGACCGAAACAGAATCTTGAGCGAAGCCAATCGAGGCGGTAAAGGTAAAAAGAAGAAACATCGCGTAGAAGAATAAGCGGTGTAAGGCGTGTGGAGGCTCAAAAACCATATTTCCGCTAAGGGGTTGTAGGGGTCGCACCCTACGATTCAATTTCATTTTGAATGAAAATTGTCTAAATCGACAGCTATGACGTCGTAATTTTTGATTGGACTGAGATGACATGGGTAGGGCCTAAAGCTAAAAAGCGTAGCGTTCTCTTTCGATGATAATATCTGCAACTTTTCTTCTTAACGAGACGAGGTCAATTTGGGTTTGGCACGTCAATCGGTCTAAATTGTTAAGATGGGTTTCAAGTTTCTCACCTTCGGCGAGGTGGCAAAGGAGGTTCAGACCCAATTGTTTACACTCTTGATAATGATCTGCAACAAGAATGGATGTCGCCGCGCGTTGGAGAAGCGTTTTCTCAAATCCTTTTTCAGCGATAATTTGGCGAGTTCTGGTTACCGTGGAATCCATCGCATAGACGGCGGTAATGAGGTCGGCTAGCACCATTAATATTTCCTGTTGGTCGCGAAGATCGGCCATATGTTTTTGGATAGCCTGGTTGGCGACATACATCGTCACATGTTTAGCTTGTTCGGTGATGAAACTCACAAAAGTCATATTTTCATCATCAGCACGTGAGGGGATGGGAGGTGTATTGGAATCGGCCAAGCGCTTATCGACCGCCTGGATAACTTCAAAGAGCCCCAACTGTCCCTTCATTGTACGCTTTAACACCATACCAGGAATGAGCATGCGATTGATTTCGTTGGTGCCCTCAAAAATACGATTGATACGTGAATCGCGGTACATGCGTTCGACATCATATTCTGAGGAGTACCCGTATCCACCGTGAATTTGGACCGCTTCGTCCGCCACAAAATCGATGGTCTCCGAGCCGTAGACTTTCATAATCGAATCTTCGATTGCAAATTCTTCAATGGCTTTCATCACCAAATCCGAATAGTTTTCGGCCTTGGGATCAATCGCGATCATGGTTTCGTCCATGTCACCAGCGACGCGATAAGACATGGATTCCAGAGCGTAAAGACGAACCGCCATATCGGCTATTTTTGAACGAATAGCGCCAAAATCTGAAATAGGTTGCCCGAATTGCTTGCGCTCTTTCGCATATTTAACGGCAAGTTTTAGGGTGTACTTTCCCGCGCCCAAGGTTCCCACGCCGAGCTTGAAGCGTCCGATGTTGAGGATATTAAAGGCAATCTTATGGCCCTTGGCGACTTCGCCTAGAATATTTCCGGCGGGAACTTTAACATTATCAAAGTTCACCATGCAGGTGGAGGAGGCTTTGATTCCCATCTTGTGCTCCTCGGCTCCGATGGAAACGCCCTCGGTATCGGCCTCGATCAAGAAGGCAGTGAATTTTGAGCCTTCCACTTGGCAGAAGACGGTAAAAACATCCGCAAATCCGGCGTTGGTGATCCACATCTTGGAGCCGTTGATCGTATACATGCCGTCATCGCCTAAAACGGCTTTGGTTTTTGCCGACATTGCATCCGAACCGCTGCCTGGTTCAGTCAATGCATAGGCTGCGATCAATTCACCTGTCGCCATTCTTGGCAACCATTTTTCTTTTTGTTCTTGGGTTCCAAAAAAGATAAGCGGCAAGGAACCGATGCCCGTATGTGCACCAAAGGTGACCGAGAAACCTGCGAAAATTGAAATTGCTTCGGTCACGATCATGCTTGTCGTTTTATCGACCTGAAGCCCACCGAAGTCTTCGGGAACGTCTACCATGAGAAGCCCAAGGTCGGCCGCTTTTTTTAGAAGGGATACCATGAGTTCATGATCGCCACCTTCCAAAGCCTTGATGTGGGGAAGGACTTCTCGAATCATAAATTGATCGGCCGTATCGGCGAACATTTTTTGTTCTTCGGAAAAATTTTCTGGTGTAAAGATGGGCCGCGCGCCGACTTCTTCAATCAAAAATGAACACCCTTTTGGAATATTACTCATCACGTCTCCAGTGAACTTCAACTCATTTCAATATAGATTTATTACCGCTCTTCGAGCGGCGATTCAACAAGGATTGTCTGATTATTCGATCGTACAAAGGGTATTGAGTCGCTTCTCCATTTTGATCAATCCCTCCCGGTCCTTGATGCGATAAATAAACCCTGCATCGGATCGATTAATACGTTCAATCAGGTCCCAATCCCGCAAGAGTTTAAGCGTGTTCTGGTATGTCGGCTTGGAGAGTGTTTCTTGAAAATGGAGTTCGCCTTTTTCCAAACGTGTCTTCGCATTTTTTAAAGAAAGGGAAATGCACTCTTTTTCGGTAAGTTCAGGTTCATTCAACACCACATCAACGACCACCCAATAGGCTTCGACAAAATTGAGAACTTGGGTGCGAAAGAAAAACAGCTCCGAGGGAAAGGGCGCTTGATAGGTAACAAGCGTGACCTCGTCGTGAACTTTTGAACTCACCCAAGACCGGGACGTGAAATAAGAAAGTGTCGATGAAAAGACGCTTTCGAATTCAGAACGCTCGGCGTAAATCCATTCGTATTTGAATAAACGACTCAGAAAAAGAGTTTGATTTTTGAGAGCCTCCAGCTCAACTTTTGCGCTATCGAAACTTCGGATAGCCGTTGCAAGTAAGGCCTCAGGAACAAAATGATGCACGATTGAATTTTTCGAATAGGCGAGTTCCAATCTGGCTTCGGGCGGAACGATAAATCGGTTTTCTTTATCCCGGGTTTCGACCTCAATAATTTGGTCCATCTGTCGAAAACGTTCCAGGGCAATATCAATGAGGGGCGCCAGGGCACGACCAAAAATCGATTCAACCAAAGGATTGCGCGCGTCCGGATTTTCGACCAAGGCCTCCATTTGCGTTTTCTTTTCTTCAAGAGCCTCTTCAATGGAGCGCGACATTCTCACCTCCCGTTCCGCTTCGCTGAGAAAACGATACACAAATCCAAGATCGGCAAGGAGTTCGGCTCGCCCGATTCCCTCACCCTTATCTTGATGAGAAAGAAGAACCATCGCCGTTAACGCAGAAGGGGTTACCGTCGTCGCGGTGTTGATATCATAAATAACGCGATGACCCAGTCGAACCATTAGAGCGTTATTACTTCCCTCATCGTCCTCCGATGGTTTCTGCGAAGCGTTGTTTTTCTCTAAGTAGTGTTCAAGGTCAATCGCTTCACTAAATTCGATATAAATACGTCCATATTTACGCGCTAAAAATTGCGGCGTTTTGAGAAGCGCGCTCAAACCCTCTCTTTCTTTTTCGGCCCCAAGTTGTTCTTTTTTATGCGCTCCTGATTCGATGACATGTTCGTAAACAACGGAGATGGGAATCAATTTCACGGATTCTAAACGACCGCTTTGCACACCCGATACGATCATTTCAAGCATCCCATAACGTGGTTTGACGAGCTTTCCTGTTCGGCTCCGGGTCCCTTCAATAAAAAATTCGATAGGATAGCGGTGCTCAAGTACGGTGTGTAAATATTCTCTAAAAATGGTTTTATAGAGCACATCATTTTTGAATGAACGGCGAATAAAAAACGCGCCGCTTTTTCGAAAGATAAATCCCAAAGGCCAAAAATTTAGATTTGCTCCCGCAGCGATGAGGGGAGCTCGAATCCCATAATGGTAAAAAACGTAGGTGATGATGAGGTAATCCATGTGCGATTTATGACTCGGTATCAGCACAATGGAATTTTCTTTGGCGACCTCTCGCAGCGCTTCAAGTCCCTCAATATCGATTTCTAGACCGTCGTAAAGGCGATACCAAACGAAACTAAAAATGGACGATAATATTTTCAAGGCCATCAAATTTGGTTCGGCGGCGATCTCTTGAAAGAGCGCCTGAGCCTCACTTAGAATTTCTTTTTCGCTTTTCCCTCTTTCTTTAGCGACCTTTTCGACGGTCTCGATGATATGGGCTTTTACACAAATTTCTTTCCAAAGTTGTTCCGCTTTATCATCCGGTGGACCGAGGACAACATGACGTTCATCGTAAACTCGCTTACTAAGTTGTTGTTCTAAAATTTGAGCGAGATCGGCCGTATTGGCCTCCGGAAGATCGCAGATAAGCGTGTCTAATAAGAGAGGTTCACAGACTCGCGCGACAGGTTGTCCAAACTTTAGAAAGCTTTGCCATATCGTTCGAAACCAATATAGAAATTTTCTAAAAAATCGTGGCGATTGCGCCGTACCAAAAACCTCTTCTACAATCGTTGCATGGTGTTTATCGGGACGCCTTTCCCAAATGATAAGCAAAGGTATAAAGCGGAGTTTTCGATGCTCTTCTCGTTGAAGACCGACCGCTGAAAATAAAAAACTTTGCACAAAATCCACGTCGATTTTTTTATTTCTATCGGGACGCTTTAGAAATAAAAAAACCGAGTGGTGATGTTGAAGATGAGTGGTGAATACTTTTTGGTCTTCTTCGTGTTTTCTGAAGGAAAACCAAGAGACCATGTAGCGCCAAAGGCTTTGGAAGAAACGGAGTTTTACACCGTTGGAGAAATGGGCGAGTGGAATATCCTGGTTTACGAAAAGCCAATTGAAGTACAAATAATCGAGTAGACTTCGACTTTGCATGACATAAATTGAGGTCTCTCCTTCTTTTTTAACCAGTTTTTGGCAATCTTTATCTTCGATAAAAACGTGGGCGAAAAGCATCGCGCTAACAAAACGGGCGATCCACCCGAAGGTGGAAATCATCGCTGTCGGATGGGGTCGGGGCGCTTTATCGCCGGGGCCAATGTTAGGGCTCCTACTTTTCATATTTTCACTAAAGTTCCGAGCGTGTGTTTATCGACTCATCTTATTTTCAACACTAATCGTGAGGGTGAGGATCGGCAATGTCCTTTCTTAAAATAGAGCGAACGCTTTTTTGCTTTTTAGAGATTTTTGGAATGAGGAAACGACGTTTCGAAGTTAGAACTTTTGCATGCTATTTGCACAAAAAACGCACACAGAAGAAGCGAACTCGTCTACAAATACGCGATTAAGGTGTCTAGCTTTCCAACTATGAAGACGCTGAAAAACATCCTGGTGGTTGAGGACGAAGAAGATATTCGTACACTCACCAATATTGCATTGTCGCTCGATGGCTTTGAAACCACCCTTGCCGAATCAGGCGAAGATGCACTCTCACACCTACAAGCGAAGAGACCGGATGTCATCTTACTTGATGTGATGATGAAAGGAATGGATGGACTGGAAACCTTCAGAGAAATGAAGAAAATTCATGATAATTTACTTGTGATTTTTCTTACGGCACGTGTAAAAAGGGAGGAAATCGACAATTACCTGGCCCTCGGAGCGGCCGGTGTTATCGCAAAACCCTTCAATGTTACAGAATTGGGCAGCATTATCCGAAAGATCTGGCGAACAGAACATACGGAAAGTCCAAACTTATAGAACGTTGACAATCTTGGCGGCCATGTTGTATTGGGCCAGATAGTTTAACAATTTGAGTACTTTTTCCCGCTCTTTTGGCGGACCACACTACAAAGGTAGAATTATGAAAACGCAGTTAAAATCACTCTTATGCCTCGCAGCTCTTGGCGGAACGATGGGATTCGCTCCCGCGCTTTTTGCGCAAGCTGAGCTTATGCCAGAAGGCGAAATCGTTGGAGCCGGCGATGATGACGTCGTCGGTTGGAACCCTTCCTTAGCGGCTACCGGCACGATCAACTGGATCTCTAACTCCAACGTTATTGGCCAAGTTGAAGGATCTTCCTTCCTCTTCGGTTTTGGCGTTACTGGAGGCGTTGACTACGTCAACGGCGCGCACCTTTGGCGAAATAGCTTAAACATCTCGCAAAGTTGGGCAAAAACACCCGTTTTAGAATCCTTCGTAAAGAATAATGATGTTCTCGATTTTACAACCGGATATTATTACTTCTTCTTGGATTGGGCCGGCGCTTTTGGAGAGCTCAACGTGAGCACTTCGATTTTACAAGCAGAGGCCATCACCGCTGATCCGGTAACCTATGAGATTAAATCTACCGGTACGACACCAACCCTTTCCACAACAACCACTGACGCACTGAAGATTGCAGATCCTCTTCAACCCTTAACTTTATCTGAGTCGATCGGTCTTTTCGCTGAGCCTCTACAAAGCGATGCGCTAAATATTAGCCTTCGTTTAGGTGTTGGCGGGCGTCAGACTTTCGCTGAAGGCGTTTTAATTAACACCGATAATGCCGACACTGCTGACATTATTGAAATGCAGGAACTCGGCGATGTTTCACAAATCGGCGCTGAATTCTTTGCCGGTTTAACGGGTAAACTCGACGAGGGACGTTTAGCCTACCACGCTGGCGGCGCCGTTCTCTTCCCTTTCATCAACAACGATCCTTTTGAAAGAAGTGCAAGCGACCTTACTCGTGTCGCCATCGAAGCTGGCGCGACGGTTAACGTCTTCAGTTGGATGTCTCTTGTGTATGACGGAAAATATACCATCGATCCGCAGCTTTTCCCCAAAGGCGAAGAAGTAAACCAATTCCAAAACAGCCTTCTCCTTACCTTCACCTATACCCTTATCGACCGAAAGGCGGGTATCAAAGCGCTCAAAGCTGAAGCGGAAGCAAACGCGGCGAAGAAGAAAGAAGAAGAAGCAAAAAAAGCTGCTGCGGACGCAGAAAAGAAGAAGGCCGAAGCAGAAAAGAAAAAAGCTGACGATGCCAAAGCTGCTCAGGACAAGAAAGCCGAAGAAGAGCGTTTGAAAGCTGAAGCTGAAGCGAAGAAAGCCGAAGAAGCTGCGCAAAAAGCTGCCGAAGAAGCTCAAAAAGCAAAAGAAGAAGCTGAGAAAGCAAAGGACGCCGTTCCTCCAAAACCTTAAGTAATCTTCTCCGAAAAACCGATTTGAAAGAGTTCCTGAATGAGGAACTCTTTTTTTTTAGCATGTCGGGTTTCGTCATTTTCGCTTTACGAAAGCCTCCGTCAACACCGACCTACATCCCATTTTGAAAATTGAGAAAAACGCTTTTCGATGAAATCTAGAATCCGCTTTGCCGAGTAGGTCTCCCATCTGAAAGAAAATGGCTCAGATAATATCGTGCGGAAGGAGAAGAGAAAATACTGTGCGCTCCGCTAGCATCGATAACCAAATGATCGGCGCTCGACTTTCCCAGATCTGATCGGGGCGCCAATCCACGTACGAGAGTTTGCGGTCGGAGACTATTTTTCCGCCCTTCCCAATAATTATTACATCTACTTTCATTGCCACACTTTACCGAATTTTAAGGGTTGGGTAAGTAGAATTGACTTCGTGTGATCATTTTCTGAGGAATGGAAAGTGAATTGTAGGGTGCGACCCTACAAAGAAAGAAAATCCTCAGAAAGGGATCACACTAGAATTGACTCTTTAAGGTTAAGTTTATGAAATATTTTATTACAGGTGGCGCGGGCTTTATTGGAGCCTCGCTTGGACTCGCATTATTGAAAGACGGTCATGATGTGTTGGCCTATGATTCTTTCGAATCAACGCTCTACGATCGCGCAACAAAAGAAAAAAACCTGGAAGAACTTAGAGCCTTTGACACGTTCTCTTTTGTCGAAGCCGACATTCGAAATGTGGACGATCTTAAAAAAGCAATGATGGGCCAAGACCTGGTGATCCACTTGGCAGCCGTGGCGGGAGTCCGCCCTTCGTTAGAAAACCCCTCCCACTATTACGACATCAACGTCACCGGAACATCGAATGTATTGAGTGTTGGCAAGGCGTGCGGCATCACTCGATTTGTGATTGCTTCAAGTTCCTCCGTCTACGGCGGAAACACCAAAGTGCCGTTTTCAGAAAACGATCCTGTTGAGCATCCCGTAAGTCCTTATGCGGCAAGTAAACGCGCCCTTGAATTATTAGCGGGCACTTTTGAGCGACTCAACGGTGGTGATGTGACCTGTCTTCGTTTCTTTACCGTCTACGGACCGCGTCAACGTCCGGAAATGGCCATCCATAAATTCATTAGAATAATAGTAAATGGTGAGACTATTCCAATGTTCGGTGATGGGAGTTCTGGACGCGATTACACCTACATCGATGACATCGTTTCAGGAATTCGAGCGGCCATGGATCGACCCAATGGATTTAAAATTTATAATCTAGGTGGCGACGATGTGGTCCTCTTACGCGACCTCATCTCGACGATTTCGGAGGTTGTGGGAATTGAGGCAAAGATAGAAGAATTGCCCATGCAACCCGGTGATGTTTTCGTCACCAATTGTGACTTAACGATTGCACGCAAAGAACTGGAATTCCAACCAACGACCGGTATTCGATCCGGAATCGAGAAAATGTGGGCGTGGTACCAAGACGTTCACATGCAAGGAAAGACGCCCTCATGAAGAGCGAAATTGCGATCTTCTTACCGACCTTAGGTGGCGGTGGTGCGGAAAGAAATATGGTTAATCTCTCAAGGGGGCTGGCCGATTTAGGCGTTAGCGTTTCGTTGCTCGTCGCCAATGCGATTGGTGATTTTCGTGGCGAGGTATCCGAAAAAGTAGATCTCGTTGATTTCAAAAAAACCAATACCATCAAAGCTTTTCCGGACCTTTTGGCTTTCTTAGATAACCATTCGCCACATGTTCTCTTGTCGACAATGAATCACGCAAATCTGGTGGCCATCGGCGCCGTACACGCATCAACATCGAATACCAAAGTTGTTGTACGAGAGGCCAATACCTTATCGAAAACCAAAGAAGCGGCGCGCTCCTTTAAAGGGAAACTTATCCCTCAATTGGTTCAAGCCTTCTACCCAACAGCCGATCACATTATCGCACCATCTGAGGGCGTGCGTTGCGATTTAATAAGCAACTTTACTTTAGAGGCCTCCCAAGTAAGTACAATCGCAAATCCTGTTGTGGACGAAAAGTTGTTTAGTTTACTAAGTGAAGAACCCGAAGGAGATTATTTTTCGGGCGATCTTCCCGTCATTTTAGGGGTGGGAAGCTTTTCTGAACAAAAAGATTTCCCCAACCTCATTCGTGCCTACGCAAAAGTTCGACAAGAGCGAAACTGCCGTCTTGTGATTCTGGGACGGGGCCCGTTAAAATCATCCTATCTTGAATTAATCAAGGACTTAAATCTGGACGAGGTTTATTTTCCAGGTTTTGTCTCCAATCCTTTTGCCTTTATGTCGCGCGCAAAAGTCTTTGTCCTGAGTTCAAAATGGGAGGGCCTTCCCAATGTTCCTATTCAGGCACTGGCCAGCGGTTGTTTGGTCGTATCGACCGATTGTCCGAGCGGTCCCTCCGAAATATTGAACGATCCGCGTTTTGGAAGCTTGGTGAAAACAGAAGACAGCCATGCTTTAGCGCAAGGCATATTGAACGCTTTAGATAGCGATTCGAATCGCTATCGTGAGGCGCGTTTAGGGCGTGCGATGGATTATTCAGTAGCGTCAATTTCGGCGAAGTACCTCGCGTTGTTTCGCTCCCTTCAAAATCCAGATTAAGGTCTTAAGCGAACCAAATCATCGGGCGTGACCTTTTAGATTACACTAGTTTTAGATCGATGAGCTTCTCGTGAATTTCTAGTTGTTTTTCGGCGCTGATAATTTCTGCGCCTCGCAACTCAAGAATAATTCTCAACGCAAGCCAGATACGGGAATCATCAAATTCTTGAATCACCCTCATATTCAACAAAAAACTACGGTTCGGATTGTCCCGGCTCACAATAATATGTTGGGGCCCGCGAATGCGAAAAGGCGATGGACTATCAATATCTTCGAAACACGCGCCTCGAATATTAGTAACTTGATTTACAAAACTGGCGGCCCATCCTTCGATAGGCGATGAAAAAATTGTTTCCGTCCAAAGATCGTCGCGAGAGTTCCCGGCATCGGGAAAAGCATTGCCGATGGTTTCTGCGTTGAGAAGAATCTGCAGCCATTCTTTTTGATAAGCAGGCGCGTTTTCGGCGAGTTCGTCCAGCGGAAATTCATAGTGTTGGGTCAAAGCATGAGCGGACAGGGGAAGACCTTGGCGGCTTTGAAATATTTTTCGACTTAAGAGCATCTCAATTTCTGAAAAGCGGGAAGAGAGGTTTAAGAATGCGCCTGCTCGCCGCACAACGATCAGATGAAGTGCGCCAAATAATGCGGGTTCGGCCAAGGCGGAAATCTGTTCCAGATCTTGGCTCTCCCAAAGAAGGTCAGCGACTTTTCCGTATAACTTGATGGATTGATCGAGAAAAATATCCCGTAAAAATTCGTCTTGGGACCCAAATAATTCCCCAGAGCACATTAAGCGTTCAGGAAGGTACCCGTATGCTTTTACACTTCTTTCTTCAATATCAAGAATATGAAGGGCGTTCTTTGCAGACCGAGGCATCAAGCAAACCAACCCTGATGCATTCTCCGCGTTTTCCGAAATCCAGGTAGAAAGAACGGCGTCTCGAAGGTCCGTTTTTTCACCGTCAAAAAGCCCCTGCGAAAGGATCTGGAATTTTCGCGAAAGCATATGAAAAACGAAGGGATTGAAGGCTAAAAACATGCTTTTTTCCGTCCCCACCTTTTCGTCCAAAGCTGGCAAAGCAATCGGTCCCTGAGGCCATCCATCAAACATTTCAAGCAAGTTATGAAGATTTTTTAAGGGAACCACTTTATCATGTTGATTCCGAAAAAGAGGAAAGTCGGCCAACATATCGATGAGTTGGGGAGGTGTCGAAGGATGGCTTAGCGTCCAAATAAGATGGCGTAGGGATTGTCGTCTTAGTTCAGAATCTGCCTTAATATCAACGACGCAGGCTTTAAGTTGAACGATGAGTTTTCGAGCGATCTCTAGGGTAATATTTTCGTTATTTTCACAAAGTATAAATCTAGAATCGTAAATCCCTAAACCAATAGCGATATCACGAATGGTAAACTCGCGTCCTTTTTCGTCCCTCGTCGAGGCGAGAATGTCGCGACAATCAATACGTACGTAGGCGGCATCGCCAAAGATCGCCACGAGTTCTTTTTCTTCCAAAGGACTTAACGCAAGAATACGAGAAGGGTCTAATCCTCGCGTGTCCGAATGGATACCTTCTACAGATCCATAGACGAGGCCGAACTGGGTATTCATAAGATCTACTATTTCTAAAATCGATTTTGGTTGGCCGTCTAAGGTTCGCAGGATCGGCACATCGAGTATTTCTTTGGTCTCCACTCCGAGTCGGCGAATCGAAAACCTATCTCCTTTGATGGAGAATATCGTGCACGCCGCGATGGCATGAAGAACATGGAAGGCGCCCAAACTATCGATTTGGATCACCGGTGTGTATTCGTTTGCAATCCGGGTTGAGAGGGCAATCGTTTGTGCACGGCAGGCTTGTAAAATATCTTTAATGAAACGCGAGCTGGTCATGCTCTGGACACTTTCATCGGAATCGACCTTAACGCGAATGTGAAATCCTTTAGGGTAGTCGGGGCACTCTATCCCTTTTACGATTCGTCCCCGTTGGATGAATTCAATGAACGAAAGATCTTGATCACGAGGCGTGTAGATTGTCGCGCTCTTTCGATTAACGTCGGTGAGTTGGACATCCAAAGGTTCCACAAAAAAGGGACCACGAGGTGGATTGGCCTTTGGCTGCCGAAGAAAACGCAGTTCTTTTTCACTTCCTTTGGCAACAAAAAGTTTTCCATTTCCGAGCAGCAAATCGCTGACGATTTTGTAGTTTTCCTCAGAGCTTAAAAATCCAGGGAAACCGTAAATCTTTTCGTAATCGGGAATGAGTTTAACCTTAGCCACACCCTCTTTAAATAGGATCGCGCCACCGGCCTCAAGGGCTCTTTTTCGACAACTCGCCAGGTCTTCAACGCTCCCGTCTGAAAGCTTAAGGCTTATCGTATTTAGGTCTCTACCGGATACAAGTTCTCGCGCAAAAAGCGATACCCTGGCCCACATCTCTTGCCATTTTTCGTCCTCAACAATCGCCGCGTGATCGGCCGTTTTATTGAGTGCATCGAAGGCGATAATTCCCCCAAATTTATAGGGTAGGCCGAGGTCGCGCTTAACGGTTTGAATCCACACGCCGTGGGTGAGAATTTTAAAGCGGTCGGTGTTCGAACTTTTTGACAGACCAATGGTGCCGTAGAAATCGCCTTCGTCGAATTTGATGGATTTTTTAACGCCTAAAAGATTGAAGGAACGCACCGAGGAATATCCAAAAAGAACCCGG
>JALSKP010000143.1 GCA_026988815.1 Myxococcales bacterium
TGACATCGAAATTCAAGGCATTATCGATGACGGCGAAAATCCACCTGACGATCTTCTGGGCATTCCTTTGATTGGCGATTCTTCACATTTAGAAAACATAAGAGAATCAGGCGTTCGATACGCCATCTTGGGCGTCGGAGCGGTTCGCAACAACTCACTTCGTATCAAACTTTACCAAAAATTAGTCGATGCCGGATTTGAACTCATCAACCTTATTCATCCAAAAGCGATCATCGAACCCTCCAGCCAAATGGGAAGCGGAAATCAAATCTTTGGCGGAGCCATCGTCAGCTCCGACGTTAAACTCGGCGATAATACCATTATCAACAGTGGCGTCGTCGTTTCGCACGATTGTATCATCGGTTCACACTCCCATCTCACCCCCGGGGCCATTCTTGCCGGCAACGTCACGGTTGGGGAAAACTGCGTCATCGGTATGGGTGTCACCATCTATTTAGGCGTCACTATTGGCGATAATGTTTCCATTTCTAATGGCGTTCATGTCATGAAAGACGTCGCCTCGGGCAGCCTTTTGAAAACGAGCTAATTTCCTTTCTTTTTTTCAATCGTGTGTTCGATAAATTTCTAAAAAAAATCAACCCACAAAATTGGCAATCTCCAAGCAAACGCGTACAACGAATTTCCAACTTTAGGAGTCTCGTAAAATGCCTCTTCTCCACGGTAGACACACTTGTTCTTGCGCCAACCATAACGCGCTTTCGGGCTTTCATTCAAAACTTGCCCCCACCCATTTTCCACCCGACCTCGCCTTAGAGCCCAAACATAATCAAATCGATTTAACCATCGATATTGAAAACGAAAGTGCGTCGGGAACCGTAACGGTTTCAGTAGAATGCAATCACGACGCGCACCGAACAATTACCTTTGACGCGGTAAATTTCGAGAATCTGAGCGTAGAAGATCCTAGCGGTAAAACGCTCACCTTCTCTTACGACGGAAAAAAATTAAAACTTACCTGGGAGGACCCTTTCAAAAAAGGCGAACTAAGAAAGGTAGCGATTTCGTACAGCGTGCGACCCATTGCCGGATTATATTTTTCCAGTCCTGAAAACGACTACACGACATCGGGAACGTGGGCAGCAACGGACCACGAAACGGAAAGGGCCAGACACTGGCTCCCTTGCATCGATCATCTCAATGTTCGAACAACCTTGGAATTCAACCTCAGCGCGAATGCGAAATTTGAAATTTTAGCCAACGGGATCAAAACCAATGAAGTCGTAAAAGGGGATACCAAAACAACCTCTTGGAAACTCGATTTCCCATGCCCAAGTTATCTGACCTGCTTTGCCATAGGTGATTTTACGGTCTTTGATGACGGTGAATTTAACGCAATTGCGGTGTCTTATTTCGCAGAGAAAAAACACAAACCCGAAGACTTGGAACGCTCCTTTGGCCGGACCAAAGACATGTTGTCGTGGATGACAGAAAAACTCGGCATTGGGTTTCCTTTCCCGAAATACTTCCAGTTTGCCTTGCCGGATATTGGCGGCGCGATGGAAAATATTTCCCTTGTCAGTTGGGACGATATGTTCGTTCTCGACGAACAATGGGCCACCGAGTGGACCTGGTTATTAGACCAAATCAATGTGCACGAAATGGCGCATAGCTATTTCGGGGACGCGGTCGTGTGTCGCGATTTTGCACATGTCTGGCTGAAAGAATCGTGGGCCACCTACATGGAAATGTGTTGGTTGGAAGACACCAAAGGCGCCGACGAAAAAAATTACGACTTCTATCGCAACGCCCAAAGTTACTTCGGCGAGGCGGATGAAAATTATAAACGCGCCATCGTTACACGTACCTTTGATTCTTCTTGGGACATGTTTGATGCCCATCTTTATCCCGGCGGCGCATGCCGTTTGCACACCTTACGCTGCGAACTCGGAGACGATACGTTCTGGGCAGGTGTAAAATTATACTTAGAAAACAACATGGGAAAAGTTGTTGAAACCTCCGATTTCAGAAAAGCGATGGAAGAGGTTTCGGGCCGATCTTTGGTCCAGTTTTTTCATCAATGGTTTCACACGCCTGAATACCCAAACATCGAAGCTAAATTTAATTTTGACTCCGAGAAAAAAGAAGGGGTTTTCACATTTACCCAAAAACAAGTCAGCGAAAAAGGCGAATTTGTATTCAACCTGCCCATCGAACTTCAATTTGGTGAGATGGGAAATGCGAGCTCGGAAACAATCAAACTCGATCAAAAAGTTCAACACTTTCGTTTTGCGATGGAAAAAGAGCCGACCCTTGTGCGCATCGATCCTAACGCTAAGGTTCTCATGAAGCTGTCCTTTAACCCCGGCGATGCAACGTTGCGGACCCAACTGAGCGCGCCTGACGTTATAGGGCGGATTTATGCCGCAAAAGAGTTGCTTAAGTCAGGAGGCATTCAAAATATCGAGGCCGTTCACGCAGCCTACGAAAAAGAACCTTTCTGGGGTGTGCGCCAACAATTGTTCGCAGCCTTAGCGTCGACCAAATCGTCGAATATCTTGCCTATTCTTCGAAGCCTTTTGGAACAGGAAAGCGACCCGATGGTGATGGAGCACAATTTTCGAAAAACGCTCAACCTTCAAGATGGCGCGATTGCGGAGATTCTCGTCGAAAAGTGCAAGTCGCCTAAGACCGGAAATCTCGCGCTTAAAGCAGCATGGGAGAGCCTTGGGAAGATGGGAGAAAACGCCCCTCTTTCCTATCTCATTGAGAGCGCACAAACAGAGCGTACACATGGCCTGGCCCAACAAGGCGCTCTCCTAGGCATCGCCCATTCAAAGCAAAAAGGAGCCCTCAAGGCACTTGCTCAAATCGGCAGAGAGTCAACCCAATATCGTGTTCGAAAAATGGCCATGAAGGCAATTGGTAAACTTGCAGCCTTTCTTGATGAGACCCAATACGAGCAAGCCGTCGACTACCTTGTACAAACATTGAATGACAAAGATGTTTCTGTTGCCGAGGACGCCGCACATGCTCTTTGTGTAGCCAAGGCGAGTTCGGCCCATCACCATGTCGACGCGTTCAAAGCCCGATTGCCGCATCAATTTCAAGTTTCTATGGATAGATCCTTGGCCGATATGCGCGACCCGAAAAAGAACGCAAATGCCAAACTTAGTAAGCAAGTTGACGATTTAAGAAAAGAATTAGCGGAGCTTATGGCTCGATTAGAAAAACTCGAAAAATAAGTGGTTACTTATCTAATCCGCTGTTAGCTTCCGCTCAACTCAAGCCCCTTTTCGGACAGTATTATGAGAATTGATCAAATTTCCGTCGGTGAAAACCCTCCCTACGATATTAACGTTATTATCGAGGTTCCAATTGGCGGAAATCCCGTAAAATACGAAATGGATAAAAAATCCGGCGCGCTTTTCGTGGACCGTTTTCTTCATACACCCATGTTTTATCCTGCAAATTATGGATTTATTCCTCACACCTTATCTGATGATGGAGACGCCATTGACGTTCTCGTTGCAGGCTCAATTCCGGTATATCCTGGCGCGGTTCTGCGAGCACGGCCCATCGGCGTTCTCCTCATGGAAGACGAACAAGGACAAGACGAAAAAATTCTCGCTGTTCCCCATGACCTTATGTCCTCGGTTTATAAAGATGTGACATCCTATCGCGATCTACCCGATATTCTTGTCGAGCAGATTCAACACTTCTTTGAACATTATAAAGATCTTGAAAAAGGAAAATGGGTAAAAATCCTTCGTTGGGGAGATCCAGCTGAAGCTTTGGACCTCATTAATCAATCCATCGAACGCGAAAAGGAACACAAACATTAAACGCGAACAAAAGGATAAAGGCCTTTTTTATGAAGGTCCTCCTGAGGAAAATGCGGAGGAAGAATTAAGACTTTTAGCACGGTCCTCGCAAGTCGAACCCCTTAATATTGGATTCGATCGTGGGGTCTGGATCCTCCAAATCAATCGCATCTCTGCAACACAATTCTCCACTCTTTCAGAAAAAATACGTAACTCTACCATCAAACATATTGCGATTGAGTTTATAAAATGAGCATTTTAGATTCTGA
>JALSKP010000144.1 GCA_026988815.1 Myxococcales bacterium
GGGACGCGATATACTTGCTCTGTTTTCAAAAGCGGAGCGCGCAGCCTGCCCTTGGGTCAAAAGCTATTCAGACCCGACATTTCATTTGTTACTTACAATATTTACTTCAAATAGTTGCACGATCGAAGAAAGTTTATCATGCTTTGTTTTTGACCGTATTTCGGGTCCATCGAGAGCGACGCCAGAACGAGTTGTAATGAAGAGCACGCTGATTGAACTTCCTCCATTTTTTGATGAGGAAAAAAATCCTACGGAGGACTTGGATTTCATCGATGAACTCGATGTGGAACCCAAGCTAAGAGAGCGTCTGCTCAAACCCGGTGAAAAATTTGGCGACTATAACATCATTGGCTTTCTGGCCGCAGGTGGAATGGGCGAAGTCTACGCCGCCGAACGAATCATGCCCAACGGATCAAAATCAGATCCCCTTGCCTTAAAAGTCATGGCTCCCAGCTACCAAGACGACTGGATGATTTCGGAACGTTTTAAACGCGAAGCAAAAATTTCAAACTCAGTGCGCTCCGTTCATGTTCCACGCGTTTTCGAATTCGGAGAAACCGACTCGGGCAGCTTGTTTCTCGTCATGGAACTCCTCAACGGCGAAGAACTTTTTGACCGACTTTGTGTTCAATATCAGTTTTCTGAAATGGCCATGGCAACGACCTTCTTACAGATTCTTGAAGGCTTGAGAAAAATTCACGAAAGTGGATTTGTACACCGAGATCTAAAGCCGGAAAATATTTACTTTCACCAACTAGGAAACGGCGAAGAGATCGTAAAAATTCTCGATTTTGGGATCGCGAAAATTGAAAACGAAAAATCCGATCCTCTGCTCTCCGTCGTAGGCCGCATCTACGGAACGCCCGAATATATCTCCCCGGAACAAGGGCTCAATCCTGATGTCGATCGGCGTTCAGACTTATATAGTATTGGCGTGATGATGTATGAATGTTTGGCAGGATTCCTCCCTTTCGAAGGCGAGACCTCGTATGTAACCATCCTTAAACACCAAACCGAAAAACCCCCGCCTCTTCCCAAAACAATCGATCCCAAACTCGCAAGAATCGTTTTTAAGACGCTGAGAAAGGACGTCGATAAACGTTATCAAAGCGCAGCCGATATGATTTTCGAATTGCAAAATTGGGTCGACGAAAAGAAAAACGATGCCCTAGGAAAAGCCTGCCGTGACTCGTCGGATTATTTAAAAGCGCCGTTAAAAGAACCCAAGATCAGCACACGTCATAAAAGAAAAATGATGAACACGGAAAACCTGCCGCCGGTTCAAATTTTTTCGCGCGATGATACGACCGGCGAAATGATGGCCCTTCTCATTCCCGATTATCTAAAGGAGCCTGGTGCTCAAGTCGTGAAGTCCTCCATCCTTAAGAAAACCACACCCTCGCCAAAACGACGCAGCAACTCTGTGCCTGTTCAAACTCCAGCCAGAAAATCACCTACCCCGACCCCGGCGCCAAAGTCGCGGTTGAACGCACCAAGCGTTATCACCGCTCTCGCGATTATTGCGATCATTGCAGTTTTCCTTTTTACCTTTCTTTAGAAGCGGTTAAGCTTCGAGTATGCAAATCGAACCTTATTCAGCATTTATTCAGAAATTAAGAGCCCTACTTCAGGCGCCCTATACCTTTATCGAGATCTTAACCTACGAGGAAGATCGCGCGCTCTCTATTTTGCGCTCACTTGGGAAGCATCTCAATCGTGAGGTAAAAGAGTGGAGCGCTGTCACCGGGTTTGAAGGTTCGCCGTCGAATGGAGATTTTGTTCAAGCATTGCGACACATTGAATCCGCGCCCTTGAACCATATTTTCGTTCTAAAAGATTGCGAGGCCTTCTTTAACGACGAAACGACGGTTCGACGTCTCCGCGAGCTTGAATCCAATTGTGCGGCGCTCTCTAAAACAATTATTTTCCTCGGACCGGTACCCATAAATCAAGAAAAGTTATCCAAGGATCTCACCCGTCTCTTGTTACCTTTACCGGATCGTGAAGCCATCATGCGCGAGTTCGAAAAAGTCTTCGTCGACTTATTGATGACTCAAGATCCCAATCCGATCGATCCCAATTCAATTGTTCAAGGTGCGATGGGTCTGACGGTCAAAGAAGCGCATCGCGCTTTTCATCGCCTAAAAGTGCAGTTCCTCGAATCCAGAGAGAAGAATACTTTTTTCGATATTGAACGCGCCATCTTGGAAGAAAAAAAACAACTCGTGAACGCGAGCGATGCGTTGGAATTCCATCCCCTCGATCTTGGACTCGACGACGTGGGAGGCCTAAACGCGTTGAAGGACTGGCTTAAGGAGCGCAAAGAAGCGTTTTCTGAAGAAGCGAAATCTTTTGGTTTACCCACGCCCAAAGGCGTCCTTCTTATCGGCGTCCAAGGATGCGGTAAAAGTCTTAGCGCCAAGGTCATCGGTCGGCACTGGGGCCTCCCTCTCTTGCGCCTGGATTTGGGTTCGGTCTTTGACGGCCGACAGTCGCCCGAAGAATCTTTGCGCCACGCCTTATCGGTGTGTGATGCCATTGCGCCCTGCGTACTTTGGCTGGATGAAATTGAAAAAGGCTTCGACAGTTCTGACGGACGAACATCGCGCGTCCTCGGTTCGCTGCTCACCTGGCAACAAGAAAAAGACAGTCCAGTATTCCTTGTCGCCACGGCCAATGACGTCAGCCGTCTTCCACCGGAGCTCCTCAGAAAGGGGCGCTTTGACGAAATCTTTTTTGTCGATCTTCCAGAGTTTCACGAGCGCATTTCTATTCTGAAAATCCATCTTCTCAGACGTGGACGTTTGATCGACGATGCTGGCATAGAAAAAATTGCCGAGTTGACCGAACATTATTCTGGTGCGGAGATCGAGCAGATCGTGATCAGCGCTATGTACGGTTCCTTCACACAAAGACGACATCTTAACGTTGAAGATCTCATCTTTGCCACGCGAGAAAGTGTGCCCCTCTTTCGTACCTATGAAGAGTCCATCAAGGGATTGCGAGAATGGGCGGACGGTCGAGCGCGACGTGCATCTTCAAAAAGAAAGATCCTGGATTTCTTCCAATAGACCTACGATGGCTCAGGGAAGTTGCCGAAAATCTTCCAAGAGAAGCTTCAAAGCTGCGGCTTTTTCTTTCTCCTGTTGATAGAGATTTTCCTTTTCGCCGGGATCTTCGGTCAAATTGTAGAGTTCAAATTTTCCAGAAGAAATGCGGTGAATAAGTTTCCAATTTCCGTCGACAACTGTTTTATGGTGTTCTTTCCAACTCGTATAAGGCAGCAATTCTGCAAAGACGGGTCGCTTCTCGATCTTTCCGTCCATGACCGCCGAAACCAAACTGCGACCTTGAAAAGTATCAGGAATGTTAAGGCCAAGAAGATCGAGCATCGTCGGTGCAATATCCACAATCGAGACATTGGTTGAAACTTTATTTTTTGGCCAGCCAGGAATGCGCCAGATCATGGGGACGTGAATAACCTCATTATACAAGGTCTGCCCGTGGTAGAAAAAACCATGTTCTTTAAATCCCTCGCCGTGGTCGGAGGTGAGTAAAACGATCGTCTTTTCATCCATCCCGAGTTCATGCATTTTGTTGAGGATTTTACCAACATAGTTATCAACATAGGCAATTTCTGAATCGTAATTGTTCATATGTTTTTCAGCAGTACTCGTTCCTTCGCCACCAAACTTATACTCCTCGTGCCCAACCCATTTGGCATGGGGTTCAAAAAGATGAACAAAAAGAGCGTAGGGTTTTTCGGAATTGGCGAGTTCCTCAAGGACGGGTTCAAGCTTCTTGAAGGTACGAGGCGAGGCGATATCGGTATTTGAATCGGCGATGGTTTTGAATCCAGCGTTATCCCAGCGTGTGAATCCTCTTGTGATCCCTTGCTTCTTTTGAAAGTAAAAATGACTACTAATACCGATGGTATCATATCCTTGTTTTTCAAGAATTGTAAAAAGAGAAAGGTTTTCTGGAAGAATTTTTGGATAATTATATTGCGCACCTTTCCACTTTGTATGGGAGGCATATCGGC
>JALSKP010000145.1 GCA_026988815.1 Myxococcales bacterium
ATTGGCAAGGGGATGGATTGCAATCCCTGTAAGCAATGTGAAAACAGCGATAATTTTCATAATGACCTCAAATTTTTTCGACTCACAAAATACAGCTCGGCCAAGCGTGATAGAAAATATTCAAACACCTTGTGTGGTTTTTTGTAAACCTGTTTACGTTTCGTTTTAATCAGGCTTAAGAATACGAATCTTTAAATAGGATTCATCTTTTTTGTATTGTTCGAAATATTTTTCGTTATTGCATGATTTTAGGGATGAGTATGCAGCTGACTAAAACGTTCACTATTGTGAACGCAATTTTTACGTAGCGACGGCAATCGACATATGATCGATGGGAGTGGCGTAAAATACTCGTACCTGCCTCGTTAACTTAGGGACATTGTCGATATTTCTTTGCTTAAAAAATCGTACACTTTTCGGATCCTGAGATTGGTTTTTACTTCTCGGTGACTCACAAGCCAGATACCCAGCGGCGGGATGTGCAAAAGGTTGGGAATTTCTACCAAGGTAGGATTTTTTCTCGCGACAAAATGCGAGATAAAACCCAGACCCGCACCTGCCAGAAGAGAACGCCAATAGACAACTTGGTCATCACACCTGAGACGGAAAAAATGCCGATCAACATCTACTTTCTCCGCAACAAAACTGTCTATGATTTTACTATTTCTATCGAAGCCCACCATGCGATGTTCGCCTAGATCCTCAACACATTTTGGCGTCCCCCATTTCTCTAAATAATCTTCATGGGCAAACACACCAATAGTAAACTCGTTTACTCTTTTTGAAATCAAGTTCAGCTGTCGCGGCGAGACCATTCTTATCGCAATATCGGCATGCCGCTCAAGAAGGTTTTCGACATGATCTGAACTCACGATCTCAATCTCGACTTCGGGATACTCATCCAATAAGCGACTCATAATATCGGGAAGCACATAACTTGAAACAATCTGACTTGCGGTAATTCGAACTGTCCCCTTCAAGTTTTCCGACTTTCCAGCCGCCGATAAAGAAAGCGCCTCTGTGGCTCTTTGAATCGATCGTGCGTGATCGGCAATCGCGTAGGCCGCAGATGTGGGAAGGGCTCCTCGTCGTCCTCGTTCAAATAAAGTAAGATTTAACTCCTCCTCAAGCTCATCCATATGGCGTGAAATCGTGGGTTGGGAAACACCAAGTTTACGTGCCGCACCCGATAAGGTCCCTTCGTCTAAAACGGCGAGAAAACTCTTGATTAGGTTCCAGTTATAGGCGGGGAAAGCGTGATTGGATATATTCATAATTGCATACTTACTATCAGAATGACGACATATCCATCTAATAACGTTGAGGCTATAAATATAACAACACATCGTCAACCCAGGAGTTGCTATGAAGAAAATCATTATATTTGGTGCAAAAGGTCGTTTGGGAAGTGAGGCTCTAAGGGCATTCCACCGTGCCTCATGGACCGTCGTCGCCGTTGTCCGCAAGCATTCTGACATGTCCCATCTGAGTCCAGATATCGAAGTACGTTACGCCGATGCCATGATAGAGTCGGAGGTTGTCGCGGCCGCCAAAGGCGCCGACTTTATTTTGAACGCCCTTAACCCGCCCTACACCGAGTGGGCTCGCCTCTGCATACCCATGCTAAAAAATGTTTTAAAAGCCGCCCACATGCATAAAGCAACCCACCTCTTCATCGGAAATGTCTACAATTTTGGGGAGGCAATGCCTGACCTTCTTGAAAGGGACACGGCACAGGTCGCCGAAACACGAAAAGGGAAAGTCAGAATCGAAATGGAGAGCTTGATTAAAACGGCGTCCGAACAAGAGAGCGTTCAAAGCCTCATTATTCGAGCTGGAGATTTTTTCGGTGGAAAAGGATTGGGATCCAGTTTTGATTTGGTTATCGCGCGATCGTTGAAAAAGAATATCGTCACCTACCCCGGTCCCCTCGATCGCGTCCACGCCTGGGCCTATCTTCCAGATCTTGCGAAAGCGTTTGTGAAGGTAGCCCAAGAAAAAGATTCATTTTCTTTATTCGAGGTTTTCAATTTTGAAGGACACGCGATTACGGGTGAAGAAATGGTGGGTGCGCTAAATCGTTCAATGGGAAAAACACTGACGACAAAAGGCATGCCTTGGGGCTTGATAAAGGTTGTGGGCTGGGTCCATCCCATGTTTCGAGAAATATATGAAATGGCCTATTTATGGAAGCGCCCTCACCGACTTAAAGGGGATGCTTTGTTTGGGGAAAAAGAATATCGGAGCGATCTCGATCTCGCCGTACGAGATGCCCTTTGCGATATAGGTCATCTTTAAACAGGAGAACCGGATAGTGTGATCCATATCAGCGGGATTTTGAGAGGACTTGCTTTCGTTGGACGACCCTCTACAGCAGAGCTGCACAAATGACCCTAGCTCTACCAGAGGTGGAGGGGACTTCTCTTCATTCCAAAGAAG
This sequence comes from Myxococcales bacterium, assembly GCA_026988815.1. Taxonomy (GTDB): domain Bacteria; phylum Myxococcota_A; class Bradymonadia; order Bradymonadales; family Bradymonadaceae; genus CALJNB01. The sequence continues at coordinate 2,440 of JALSKP010000145.1, forward strand.
AAACCTCTTTCATTCAACCCGCAGAAAACGATCACACCAAGAACCGCAAACACGAGGGAACTCTGATTGATCATGGCTGTCTTTTTCGTTAGGAATAAAGCGATGGACACTTGGGAAAACAGTTGGGGAGAATGACATGAGAATATATAAACTTGATACGCCGCCACCATCGCAGCTCAAAAAAACGGGGAAGTTAAACGAGGCACAACGTGCTGTTATCGAGGCCCCCTTTGGTCCGATGCTTGTCATCGCGGGGGCCGGGACTGGAAAAACGCATACCTTGATTCATCGTGTCGCCAAACTCCTTGAACGTGGCGTTTCGCCCGACGCTTTAATGTTATTAACCTTTACTAATAAAGCGGCGCGCGAAATGACCAAACGCGTTTCAGAAATCATTCATGTGGACCCCAAAAGAATTTGGAGCGGGACCTTTCATTCGATTGCCAATAAGATTCTCCGACAGCATATTGGTGCGCTCGGCTATCCACAAAACTATACCATCATCGATAGTGAAGACGCCTCTACGCTGATGACGGCTTGCTTAGTGGAGGCCATTCCCGAACGTTTGGATAAACATTTTCCGCGAGGACGAAAGCTTATTTCCATGCTTAGTTTTTGTTTAAATACCCAATCCAGACTCGGCGAAATCCTCGCCGATAAGTATCCTCAATTTGTTGAACTCGAAGATGCACTACGTGATGTTTTCCATCTTTATCAAACCCGAAAGTTCGAGATGTCGCTTGTCGATTTTGACGACCTTCTGATTTTGTGGGAACGCCTTCTCGTAGAAAACGACGATATTCGAGACACTATTACGACCCAATTTCAACATATTTTGGTGGACGAATATCAAGACACCAATCGACTCCAGGGATCCATTATCGACATCATGGGATGCAAGCATGGCAATGTGATGGTGGTCGGCGATGATTGTCAGTCCATTTACGGTTTTCGTGGTGCCGAGTTCAGTAATATTCTCGGCTTCACAGACCGTTATCCCGACGCCACCCTTTTTCGTTTAGAAGAAAACTACCGGTCGACCCAGCAAATCCTTAACCTCGCCAATCGCTCGATTGCGCTTAATGAGAAGCAATTCCAAAAGGTGTTAAATGCGAACGTGCCCGACGGCGAGTTGCCCGCCCTCCTGGGGTTGAAAGATGTTTATCAGCAGGCAAATTTCGTTTGCCAACGTTTACTAGAATTAAAAGACGAGGGGGAATCTTTAGACGAAATCGCAGTTCTTTATCGCGCCCATCACCATTGCCTGGAACTGCAGGTGGAAATGACACGACGAGGCATTCCCTTTGTTGTGCGTTCGGGAATGCGCTTTTTTGAGCAAGCCCATATTAAAGATATTTTGGCCTACTTAAGATTTGTCGCAAACCCAAAAGATGAACTTAGTTTTTTGCGATTGGCGCAGCACACAAAAGGTGTGGGTTCGGCTCACGCTCAGAAGCTTTATAATCATATTTCCACCCAGCCCGATCCTTGTGAGGCAATCCTAGAATTCAAAACCGTGCTCCCCGAAAAACTCCACAAAAGAATGAGTAAACTCTCAGCCCTTTTACAGAATATGCGCAACAACACGAGCGCGTCTGCCAT
>JALSKP010000146.1 GCA_026988815.1 Myxococcales bacterium
GACGTGGTGTTGATAAAATTACAAGAAATCTTGGTAAACTTGATCCAAACCTCGATCCTCGTGGACGCGAGCTTCCTGGCGGACTTGGAGATCTCCCTGTCGGCGAAATGGACAAGCTTCTTCCTGAGAACGCACGTCGCATCTTTGATGCCATCAACCGGAACGGATTTGATGACTTAATCGCGATTCCCGGAAAGGAAAAACGAATTCGTGACACCATCAAGGAGTCAGGTCTAGATCTTCTTCTAATGGATGACGAGTACATTCGTGGAATGTCAGAAGGCGAGATTGATCCCGCTAACATGACCGACGAGCAATTCGAAGAAATGAGAAAGATGAAGAATCCGGTCGATCTTGAGCAAAACATTCGTGCTGACCTTCTTCGTCAGCAGCAATTTGCTGAGCAAAATATGTACATGGCCGAATTCGCTGACGATGCCGTTATCGGTACCGCGTTGGATTACGCAGGTGAAACAGACTACGAGAAAATTTGGAAATCTATTCGCGCTCGTATTTTCCGCGGCGTAATGGGTCACGAACTTGGTCATACTGTTGGTCTTCGACACAACTTCCAAGGAAGTTGGGACGCGATGAACTTCTTCGACGAATACTGGGAGCTTAGAGCTGAAAACTTCACCTACCCTACAACCCTTGACGAAATGTACGCCACGAGTGCGGTTACAAAGAAGCAAGCTGAGGGCGGAATGCCAAACTATATGTACTCTTCAATCATGGATTATCACTCTCGCTTCAACGGCGACAATGAAGGTCTAGGAAAGTACGATCACGCGGCGATCCTCTTCGGCTACACCTTCGGTACCTACAAAGATATCGATGCAAGTAACGACAAGCCCATCGTTCCAGAGCCTGGATTCGTAGAAATCTACAATACCCTTCCATCTGGTAACGTGACCATTCCTGGTTTCCAACCTTTGAGTGCAAAAGACTTTTTCCACTCTTTCGATGATCGTTATGCTGCCTCACAACATCCTTTAACGACCTTTCACTACACTGCTGTTGTGAACATCCTCATGGGTGGAATCGATAACCTAAAAGATCGTTCAATCATGCGTTACTCGAAGCTTCGCGCTCAACAACAAGCTGACGAAAGTGACCGTCCTGTAGAAGTACAGTACATGTTCGGTTCTGATGAATGGCGTGGCGCTCACCTTTCCGCAGAAACGTGGGACCTTGGTGCCGATGCATTGGAAAAGACACGTTATTACATCGATGCTTACGACGAGTATTATCCTCTCACTCACTTCCGCCGTGACCGTGCAACATTCGGAATCAACAGCGTTATTGGACGTGCATTTAGAACCTTCAGCTCAATGCCGAAAATCTATCAGCGTTGGTTATACAGCGGAAGAAGCGGCGATCAAGTGCGTCAAACCTACTACCAATTAGGTGCCCTTGCTGGTCTTAACTTCCTAGGAAAAGTCATAATGACCCCTGAATACGGTGGCTATAACGAAGACGAGAATGGAGATTACGAGCTCGTATCGCTTGACCCTGAATCAGCAGCAGATCTCAACGTTCAAATCGGTGACGGACGAGCACTTTACTCTAACTACGATACCGATAGTGGTTACTACTGGTTCTACAAAACCACCGAAGTTGGTAATTTCTGGGATTCACGATTTGCCATGGTTGCACTCGCGTCTAACAGCAGCACTCAAGTTCTGGGATCTTCTTTCGGAGATTTCAGAAGTTTTGCTCTTCCCTACTCTCTCGTGTTCGGAGACCAGTTGACACTATTTGCCAATAGTCTCTTCCTTGAAAATGATAGTTTTGCGCCTCAGATTTCTCAGGACAACGACATCATGTACCCAAGAATTATCGCAAACAACTTCGACTTCCTTTACGGAACACCTGACGGAACGCCTAAAGCGAAAATCATCGGCAGAACAAGTTTCTCAACCCGTGTAAACGCGTTGATTTCAGCGGTAAGTTCATTTGGGTCTGCAAGCTACTCAAAGGATTACATCGATCAGGCACGCGTATTCAAACTTGGAAACGCCGAGCAAGCTCTTCCGCTTGATGTTCTTTGTAATCAGCTTGGACTCACGGAAGGCTGTAGCGACGAAACTCACAAACTTGAATACTTCGCTGACCCAGATACGGGCGTCGTTTACGGAGCTATTCAGAAAGTTGGTGGTGAGTTCGACGGTCAGCCAGATTTAGGTACCGAGTTGGTTCAACGCGCTAAAGTTCAAGCCGCTATACTTAGTTCTCCGATTTCTTCTACCAAACAAAAGGACGCCGCAGAATTTGAGCTTCGAGACATCATCGAAGATATCGTACTCGTATCCGATACGGTTAAAATCTTTGATAACGTTCTTCTGAACTAAATCGTCAAGTTCTTTAAGCTCACCATTTGGTGGGCTTTTTTTTATCTATTTTCTTACGATTTTACGTTGATAAGAGATTTGTTTCTTTTTTTTTCACCTTTTGTTATAGGGCGGTTCACACGAGGAGTTAGAAAATGCGCAATTTATTATTAATGGTCCTATTGGTTGCTTTAACGATGTCCTGTGACGATGAAAATCAGAACACACCTGATGCATCTGATGTTTCACCAACTCAGAGTGACACGGGGATCGATGTTAAAACCACGTCAAAAGATGCCGGCGAGGATTTCACAGCACAAGATGCTTCCAAAGACAGTGAGGAAAAAGATCAAGACGCTGACCTAAACGATGGCACCGCTGATACCGGTGACCCTGAAGATATGGGCAAAGACACCTCGCCAGATATGGCAGATCCTTTTCCAGGACGCCCAAAAGGGCAGTGTTCAACATCGACAGATTGTCCTGATAATCCCAACGGTCGACAATGCGGACCGATTCCTGGGGGAGCATGTTTAGTGTGTTCGGCAGATGATGCTAACTGTCCCAGCGGCTCTACCTGTTCACAATTCGGAGCGTGTATTGCCGAGTGCCAAACGGAAACAGACTGTGCCCCAGGTCTTCGATGCACGAGTCGCGGACAATGTGGAGCCATGCGTTGCAGTCAAGGGGTGTGTCCGATTGCTGGATTGGCGTGCACGCAAAGCGGTCTCTGTACTCGCCAAGATTGTAATGGCGATCCCAACCTTTGCGAAATGGGAACGACGTGTAAAAGTGGATTCTGCGTTCTGGACCGTTAAGGTCAGATAAAGATCGTTTCAACCAATTCTTCAATCGATTTCACGCGCCGTATGGAACTCGATTTTTTCAACTCCGCCGTACCGCGAGAAGGGATAACGAGTTGGGTAAAACCGAGTCCTTTGGCTTCGGAAACGCGAACATCGGGACGACTTACACCGCGAATTTCTCCAGTGAGACCCAATTCACCAAACGCGATAAGATCACTCGGGACGGCACGATTTTTCAGGCTAGAGATGATAGCCAAGGCGACGCCAACATCAGATGCGGGCTCTTGAATACGGACGCCACCGGTAACGTTGACGAACACATCCATGCCGGTGAGTTGTAAACCTAGGCGTCGTTCAAGAATGGAAAGGATAAGTAGAACACGGTCTCTATCCACGCCCACAGTTGTAATCTTTGGAGGACCATATCCGGACGTGTTCACCAACGCCTGGACCTCCACAAGAAAGGGCCGCGTGCCTTCGAGAATCGGTACCACCACACTTCCTGGCTCATCCTTTGGACGTCCTTCTAAAAATAAGGCGGAAGGATTTGCTACGTCTTTCAACCCATCGTTGGACATCAAGAAAACGCCGACCTCGTTGGTGGACCCAAAGCGATTTTTGACGGCACGGAGAACTCTAAAAGTTTGGCCGCTGGGGGCCTCGAAATAGAGCACCGTATCCACCATATGTTCAAGAACTTTTGGTCCAGCAATTGACCCTGATTTGGTGACGTGCCCAATGAGAACGATGGCGATACCGAGACCTTTAGCCAATTGCGTTAATGTACCAGTGACTTCTCGAAGTTGGGCCACACTTCCAGGTGTGGAGGTTAGTTTTTGTGTTGCCACGGTTTGGATAGAGTCGATGATAACAAGTGGGGGTTTGTATTCTCTGAGCAGGCTCT
>JALSKP010000147.1 GCA_026988815.1 Myxococcales bacterium
CGCAAAGGCCTCCATTCTTTCGATAAGTTCTGGCGGTTGTTCACAGGTTCGATTTCCAACGGCGCGGCCAGGATTTCCAAAACTATCGGATAAACCAAGACGAGGGTTGATAATCGAGATACGATCGGCGTTGATATAAGCACGTTGGCAATAATCCTCACCGGCGCCATCTTCTTTGCAACTCTCTGGAAGCGTGTCCTCGTTCGCAGCAATTCTGTCTGCAAGTTTTGGCAAAGGAAAAGAAGGGAAGAAAAGGCAGTCTTTTTCAATGTCCTCTAAAGCGGTGATGTATTCGCTTTTCAACGCATCTGTTTTGAGGTCGCAACTCACCTGGAAGGCATCAAGGTATTGAAGTTGTCCGTTATCAATGCTTATCCATGCGCCAAAAGAATACTGAATAGTATCTTCTTTTACTTCTCTGAATACCAATGAAGATACATCCAACGGCGAGGAAGAAACCCTCACGCCGGTCGTTCGCACGAAGGCTTCAAAAGAAGGAAGGGTGGAACGGGCAACGTCAATGAGTTCGCCTTGTTGTAAATTGATGACCTTGATTTCGTTATTGATACGATCGACCACGTAGGCGATTGCGCCAAGAGAATCGATGGAAATTGAATCTACGCCACGTTGCGGAAAGGTGGATTCGGAGCGGCCAAAATTCCCGTAACAGTCCGGATCTTGTGCGTCTGTTTTTCCGTCTTTATCGTTATCAATGCCGTCATTGCATGGTGTTTTTGGAAGCTCAATAAAGGTTGAACTTTCCTCGGATTGTCCGTGAGAAAAAACACATTCTGGATCATCTCGGTCCGTGAGCCCGTCATTATCGTTGTCCATGCCATCTGAACATGCACCCAAGGTTAGGCGTCCATTACCTACGGCTGATTCAGATCCGGTCGGACCGAAACATTGCACATCTTGCGCGTCGATGTTTCCATCGCCGTCATTATCAATGCCGTCTGAACAATCGAAGTTCAATGAAATTTCTTTCTCTATACAGGGGGCACTTTGGGTCGCGTCGAGACAATTTCCGTCGAAGGTGATCTGTGAAAGATGATCGAGGTCTCGATAAGAAATTAGGGCTAACTTGCCATCCGCCGATACTTCAAAATCGCTAAGGGTTCCTTTGAGTTCCAAGGTCTTGATTTCCTCGGTTGGAGAAAGCGTACAGTTTTCTCCATTGCAAGATGTCCAACTTTTTACGATATCTATTTTACTCGGCGAATCGTAGGCGATCAAAATATCACCACTTTGGGGATGGGTTTCAATCGCGATCGGTACGCCGGGAACGTGTATGACAGGATCCATTACAACCGGGGCTTTGCCCTTTCGAATCTCCGAACTATCGATGATTGAAACGCTACGATCGAGCTGGTTTAAAACATAGGCCGCCGCCCCTTTAGGTGCGATGGCAATATCGACAGGAAGTCGTCCGACGACAAGATGGCTGGTGCCGGGAATCGTCGTATCGATGTCGATAAATCCGGGCAAGGTCGCAAGTTGCATCATCGCAACGCGGTCCGATTGCTCGTTTATAATGAAAGCAAGGCTTCCTTTAAGCCCACTATTTTTACAGTCCTCAAAGCGAACCAGACGTCGGTTATCGTTGGTGATCGAAAAACAAACATCGTCGATGGTCGCAAATTTGGTCGGTGCATTTAAGCTGATAGGCGGAACTAAAGTGGTGTCTCCACAGGATATTCCGAGCAGCATTGAGAGAATGAGTAGATTTTTTCTTGGCGGGATAAGTTGCCTTAAATCGATATTCAAAAGATTTTACCTACTAATTGATGGTATCGGCTGCTCTTAGGATCGAGGTCGATAATGCCGATGGAACCGCAGACGAGATCTCGAGAATCCGCGCAATTTTTAAGGGTATCACCCGTATCGTCAAAAAAGGAAACATAGGCTTCGCATTTTTTTCCACGTCGACATTGTCCTCGGTTGATCACAAATCGAGAAGGGTTAGCGCTGGTTTTGATACGATCTAGGATTGCAGGAATAAGTGGATCGACGACAACGATCGTCCCTTCTTCAAACGAGGGAATGTAGAGAAGAGGACCCTCGGGTCCTTCGTGATAGACCAAGTCGGAGGGTTGGTTATCAATTGGAATCACATCGACCACTGAATAGAGGGTTCCAGAAACGCGATCGGGATCTTTGGGACCCAGGTCAATAATATGGAGGGCATCGGGCGCTCTCGTCACAGCAAACAAGGTTTGTCCGTCCGTTGAAAATGCCATGCCTCTTACATCCGCTACAATTTCAGCATCGTGTGTTAATGAGATCGAGGTCCTCACAATCATCGCTTGGATTTCTGATTTCCCAGCGGCTAGGTAGGGAGAATACACAAGAATTTCACCACCCAGTCGATCGCCTACAAAGACGTCTCGTGTTCCTGGACGATGAGCAATCGAACCCGATCCCTTGGTGATACCAACGGAGCGTAAACTCGCCGCAGAAAGGTTGACAGATTTACCATCTGCGGTGTGTGGAATAGTAATAGAGCTTACATTATTTCCACGAAGATGGGAGACGTTGATAAGATCGACATTAAGGTCATCGTTTATTTTAAGTGTGCTTACATCAAGATCAAAGGGATCTGAGGGAAGGACGGGCGAGTTCTCCGTATTGGGAACACGTCGCAAGGTGCACTGGGTGGGATCGGAGCTGCTCGTCTTTTTCCCGGACTTATCTCTATCGCAAAACATCGTATCGCCAGCAGGCGAGATCGCAAAAGATACCAAAGAGTTCGCCTGTCGCGTTGCGACGTAGGCTCGGGTCCCGGAGGGATTAATTTCAATACTTCCGCCAAAGCTGGGGATGAAAGGTCCGTTATCGGGAAGTATCTTTCTGGTATTGAGATCGATCACACTTACCGTACCGCCTAATTCTTCACGGTAGCGCGCATCAAAATTGGTGTTGACCACGTAGAGGTAATCCCCAGAGGCGTGGGTTGCCAGACCTACAGGATAATGGACGTGATCCCGAGGTGGCAGGGGTTCGATGAAGGTTCCCTCGCACGCAAAAAGCGGGACAAAGAGGGAGGCCAAAACTAAAACTTTTGTAAACTTGAACACAGGCGCCTTTTTAAACAAATTTAAGACCTGCTCCTACTATCATTGCCAGAAATTGAACGCAATATTATGCGAGTTGATCTTTTATCTTTTTAACGTCTTTGGATTGTTTCATTTTGATGACGCCCGAGGCAATAAAGCCAGGAACGGCGACAACACATAGGGGACAGGCGAGAGCACCAAAGACGGCGACCGCGCCAAGGCTTAATACGCCAAATCCAACGCCATATTTAAGGTGGCGTTTGCCATCTTTGAGAAGTTCTTCAGATTTTGTAATTTCTTCTTTCATATTTAGATCATAGCTTTTTCGGCGAGGCGAGTCCAATCTTTGATCGCAAAGTCGACGTGATTGACAATGCGAGGCAAAAACAACCTCTCGCAAGGAGGCTGTCGATTTAGACAATTTTCTTTTAATATGAAACCGAATTGTAGCCCCGTGCCGAGATAAAGGTGCGACCCTCTGTGGTCGCCCTTCATTTCTTCGGGCTTTGATCTACTTTAACCGATCGTAGAGCGTGGCCTTGTGGAGGCCGTCTTTTTTGTCGATATCCATATTTTCCGGTAGGATTGTAGGGACCGCTCTCGTCGTGAGCCCCCTTGGGCGTACCCGTGGTTCGCCTGTAAATATAAGAACCTAGCGAAAAATATAAGAACCTAGCGAAAATACAGAGAAATATCCCACCAAATAAACAAAAAATGATCTCGATTTAGTTGAACGTAGCCAAAGAGCGTGGTATTCAGCGCGCCAATTTCGCACGTTATTGGACCTTGTCCCGTGTGCCTGGCAAACCCAGGTGGTTAACAAGGGTTGAAAATAGCGGACGTTCAACAAATGGAGAATAGAATGGCACAAGTCACAATGCGTGATCTACTCGAAGCCGGAGTTCACTTCGGTCACCAAACCAATCGCTGGGATCCTAAAATGGGACCCTATATCTATGGCGCAAGAAACGGCGTTCATGTTATCGATCTTTCGCAAACTGTTCGTTTGCTCGCGCAAGCTATCGATTTCGTTCGTCACACAACATCTACCGGAAAGTCCGTTCTTTTTGTCGGTACCAAGCGTCAAGCGCAAGAGACCGTTCAAGAGCAAGCTGTTCGCAGTGGACAATTCTTTGTGGTTAACCGTTGGTTAGGTGGGACGCTTACAAACTTTCAAACCATCAAAAAATCTATCGATAAATTGAAAGACATCGAGAAGATGGCCAAAGACGGTTCTTACGGAAAATATACTAAAAAGGAAGTTCTCAAATTCGAAAAAGAAAGAGAACGTCTAGACAATAACGTCGGTGGAATTGCAAACATGAAGCATCTTCCAGGCGCTATTTTTGTCCTCGATCCAAAGCGTGAAGATATCGCGGTTAAAGAAGCTAAAAAGCTTGGCATCCCTGTTATCGCTGTGTGCGATACCAACTGTAGCCCCGCTGATGTGGACTTCGTGATTCCTGGAAACGATGATGCGATTCGTTCGATTCGCTTGTTTGCTGGCGCGGTCGCGGATGCTTGTATTGAAGGCGCACGTTTGGCGAAAACCAAAGCCAAAGACTCTCCAGAAAAGGGAGCCGGATACTCTGTTGGATCTGCGACAGGTGATGGACCAAAAGTTCAACGCGTACAGCGATCGGAAAAGAAAGAAGGCCGCAACGAAACAGATGCAAGTGCATCAGCTAGCAAAGAATAGGAGATAGAAATGACTGTTACCGCCGCTATGGTTAAAGAGCTTCGACAAATGTCTGGAGCTGGGATGATGGATTGTAAAAAAGCACTTGTTGAACATGATGGAAATGTTGAACTCGCGATGGAATTTCTTCAAAAGAAAGGCATTGCTGCTGCTGAGAAAAAATCAGGACGTATCGCTGCTGAGGGTCTTGTAGCCCAGTGGGTTTCGCCAGATCAGAAGAAGGGTGTGCTTGTAGAAGTCAATTGCGAGACCGATTTCGTTTCTCGTAACGAGCAGTTCATCACATTGGTCGCAACGATTAGTGAGACGATTGGAAATAGCAGCGTTTCTTCGATTGAAGAAGCGATGGCTTTACCGGTTGGAGATCAAAGCATGACCGAATTCATCAACGAGGCGATTCAAACGATCGGAGAGAAAATTCAAATCCGTCGTTTCGAACGACTTGATGAGCCAGACGGATTCGTTGAGGGTTACCTCCACGCCGGCGCTCAAATTGGTGTGATGGTTAAAGTTAAGGCCGAAGGCGTTAACGATGATGCAACACAATTTGCCAAAGACGTTTCAATGCATGTTGCCGCGATGAATCCAGGATTTCTTTCTCCGGACGATATTAGCGATGAGGCTGCAAGTAAGCAGGAAGAAATTTTCACAGCTCAGGTTGTGGATTCTGGCAAGCCCGCTGCAATCGCTCCAAAAATTGTTCAAGGTAAAATGGGAAAGTGGCGTAGAGAACAATCTCTACTTGCTCAAGCTTTCGTAAAAGATAGCAAGCTTTCTGTTCAACAATACCAAGACAAGGTTGGCGGCGTTCAGCTCGTTTCCTTCTGCAGATATGCAGTTGGCGAAGGGATGGAAAAGAAAGTCGACAACCTCGCCGAAGAGGTGGCCGCAACCTTAAAAGGTTAGTTTCTACAGCGCCCTTAGGGGCGTTTTTTTTTTGCTTGTAAAAAGATAAATAGAGAAAAGGAATCGAATGAAACCCATTTTTAAACGCGTTATGTTGAAGCTTTCTGGAGAAGCCCTGCAAGGAAAAGCCGGACACGGTATTGAGCCCGATACACTGCAAAATATCGCGGCCGAGATAAAAGAAATTGCAGATCTTGGCGTGGAGATCGCCATCGTTATCGGTGGTGGAAACATCTTTCGTGGTATTTCCGGTGCGACCTCAGGAATGGATCGCGCCTCAGCAGATTACATGGGAATGTTGGCGACGGTGATCAACGCGCTCGCTTTACAAGATGCGATTGAAAAGGAAGGTTTGAGCACCCGTGTTCAAACCGCCTTAGAAATCAAAGAAGTTGCCGAGCCCTATATTCGACGTCGGGCTTTGCGTCATATGGAACGCGGGCGAGTCGTAATTTTTGGCGCGGGAACGGGCAATCCTTATTTTACGACCGATACCGCCGCGTGTCTACGAGCGATGGAAATCGGTGCAGAAGTGATTATGAAAGGGACCAAGGTCGACGGTGTTTACGATAGCGATCCGGAAAAAAATCCAGAGGCAACGCTCCTTCAGGAGATAACCTACATCGATGCATTGTCGCGCGGTCTACGTGTGATGGATTCAACGGCGCTAAGTTTATGCATGGAGCACGAGCTGCCGATTCGCGTTTTCAATATGAAAATTCGAGGAAATATGAAGCGTGCGATTCTCGGCGAAAAAATCGGTACGCGCATCGCCAACGATGCGTGGCTTTAAGCCTCTTTCAAACGCATTGAAAAATATAAGGTGAGACAAAAAAGAAAGAGACCTAATCCTGCGCCATACTTTAGGTAATCCAGGTAGGTTCCTTCGAGAAAACTCATGACAAGGAGGACGATTCCAAATCCCAATCTTCCCAGCATACTTTGTATGGATAAATAGGTGGCTTGCAGATGGCTTTCCAATCGCGGAACAATTTCAGCGTTGAGAATAGGGGATAAAAAAGAATAGGGGGCGCTTCGAAAAAGGACGAGAATGACAACCCACCATTCGAGGAAGCTCGACATGAAAAAAGTTATTATGACCAGGGTAGCGATCGCCAACAGAACCGATTTTTTGACACCAAGATAACGATTTATTTTGGACGCGAAGCCGGAAAAGAAACCAGCGATGGTCATCGCGATTGCCGCATGCAGTCCGTTCACCCACGTCGGATTTACGTAACTAAGTTTACCAATTGACGTCGTGTTGAGAAAAGAACGAATGAAGTTTTGATAGTACTCGTAGGGAATATGAACCAAGATGGTCATAAAAAGAGAGGTCAGAAAAAGAAATCTTAGGATAGGCATCGTGAAGGCTTGTTTGATTTCGTAAAGCTGAGGACGAAAAGCCAGGCTTTGTCTGGATGCTGCGCAAGAGGGTTCTTTGAAAACGAAAAAGGTGATAAATAAAGAAAAAAGGGTCGCAAGGGCGCTCAAAGCGTACGCGGAACCTAACATGAACATTGCGCTAATGCCGCCTAGGAATGCGGCCAAACCTCCGCTTAGGTTGAGTATGGCTCCGATCCTGGACTCGCGATCTGCGTAGGAATCGCCATCGTCCATTGTTTGGAGGGACGCGTAATGAAAGGCCGTATCGGTGCCCGATTGAAAGGCAATTCCGCCAGCTAAAAAAACCTGAGCAAAAGAGAAACTCAGAAAAGAATCCGCAAAGAAAAAAGTAATATAGGATACTAAAAAGAGAATGGCAGAAAGGCGAAGGGATTTTACTCTTCCGAACTTATCGGAAAAATAGCCGGTAGGAACTTCTAATAAGAAGACGGAAAAATAGTAGATAGCTTCGAGTCGAAGAACTTCTGCGAGGGATAGCTTACTTTGAAAATAGAGGAAGAAAATGGCAAGCCAAAAGAAAGCGCCGCTTAATCCCATAAACACGGGATACCAACGTACATTTTTTGGGCCGGAAAAAAGGTTTTGAGAAGGCGAGGACATAACGCTCGTTCTAGGACTCGCTATTTCGTTTTACCAATTCTTTATAGAGTTTATTTCCTTTTAACTTCTTTTCTGCGATGACGCTTTTGGCGAAGTCCAATTGATCGTCGACAAGCTTTCTTAAGGGTTCCGGATCTACGCCGAAATATGGAATGCCATTAACGAAAAAAGTTGGGACCCAGGACAATCCTGCATTTTCATAAATTTGGTTGCCTTTGAGTTCCGCGTCTTGGGTTTCTTCGATGCGAAGGGTGCGACGGATTGCAGCGATCGTCGTGTCGTCATCGTCTCGAAAATTTTTCCACAGAAGACGATGTGCGGCCCAAAATTTTCCAGCGGAAAGCGCATCAATGGCGACTTTTCCGTGGATGACGCCAGCGGGTCGTTTTTGAGAAGAGGAGGGGATAAAAAATAAACGGGTTTCGGGCAGATCTTTTAAGATCGCTTTCGTCCAATTTTCGACCTCAAGGCAATCGGGACATCCATAATCACCGATTTCAATGATGGTTACGAGTGCCTCCTTATCGCTGGCTCCTCGGGATTCAAGTTCTTTGACCTCAATGAAGGTCACCTCAACTGCGGACTTACCGATAGGGGCCTTGGGGAAAAAACGGGTTGATGACATAAGTAGCTCGTTGAGTTGGCATGTTAACCCGAGCCGAGTCGGCCACGGGACGCGACATTGTAGCGTGTGCTTCTCGCTTTGAAAACCTCAACGCAAATTCCTTTAGAAACATCACTTTTCGGCATTTGACAACAAGGGCGAAGGGGGTAATGTGTCGCGGTAATATCAAAATGAATCGGCAAAAAGCCGTAAAGAGTAAAGGAAGAAAATGAAAAAACTTAAACAATTAACACTTCTTATGATTATTGGATTGTCTTTTTCTATGGCCGTCGGTTGTGGTGGAGAAAAGAAAGACACGAAGCCAGTTGAAGAAGCAGCAGCAGCGACCGCAACGGTGAAGCTTTCTGGTTACAAATTCAATCCAACAACGCTTTCAATTGCTGTTGGAACAATCGTTACCTTCAAAAACAAAGATCCCGAAGTTCATAACGTTCGTATCCCTGCGCTTAATATCGATGAAAACATCGAGCCTGGCGCATCTTGGTCATTCACATTCTCTACCGCTGGCGAATTCGCAGTTGATAACAGAATGACTGAAAATCCAATGAAAGCGACGATTACAGTTAAATAAATCCCTCCTGGCTCCCTTTCTTATAAGGATGACCCATTAGTGAAGACCGGGTGCGACTCAGATGAGTTCGTGCCCTTTTTTTGAGAGCTTTTGATGGAAGAAATCTTAGTCGCATGTGGAGATATCGATATTCTTCGTAAGATCGTTGAAGATCTTCCTCTTAAAAGATTCACCCCAATCGCGTCGAAAAAAGGCGGGGCTATTGTTGCCAAGATCGCCAAACGAGCGATACCTTTTGCGATTGTTCATGCTCAACTTGCCGATGGAGATTCCCTGGAGCTTCGCCAAGAATTGAAAAGAACCTTTCCAGCTATCAAGATACTCCTGCTCGGCGCGACAGAAAAAGACACCTTTTCAGATGTTGCACTGCGCTACCCGGTCCCTGGCCCTGTGTTTAGAAATGCAATAAAGAGCGCCTATCCATTAAAAAACAAAGGCGAGGATATGGCCAAGTGGCGATCGTTCAACGCCGAACTCGATCGCATATTGGAGACCTTTAAGACCCAAAATTATTATCAAGTGCTGGGACTCCAAGAGTCGGCTCCCCATCATGCCCTTGTCAGTATTTATGATCAGTTAAGCGCCAGGTACCACCCCGATCGCTACGCGACCTTGGCGGGCAGCAAATGGGGAGAGACGATTATTTCAAAGGTAAATTCGGTTTATCAGCTCGTCGTTGAGGCCTATACTGTTTTATCTCAACGACGTTTGCGGAAAAAATACGACGACGGATTAAAGCGCGGTGAAATCAGAATGAGCCAAACAGCAAATCTTGACTCAGGACCAGAGCGTTTATCTGCAAGCGCTAAAAATTCACAAAGTAAGAAATTTCTTAAGTTGGCCGAAGTCGATATTGCAAAGAAAGATTGGAATAAGGCCCTACAAAATTTACGTTTCGCACAAAGTATGGAAGACAATTCCCGCGTGGACGAAAAAATCGCCGAAATCGAGAAGAAGTTAAATCAATGAGCGAAAAAAAGAAGTCTGATTTAGTCCCTAGACTTGTTGCGGCCCTTGTTGCTGTACCTGTTATTATTTTTATCATATTTGTCGCACCCTCGTGGGTTTTCGGCGTATTGATTGCCCTATGTGCTGCTATTTCCACCTGGGAATTTTGCAATATGGTCTATGGGAAAAAACACAAATCAGGAACGTGGTTGACCGCCGCCTTAGCTATTCCCCTTTCAGGCTCAATGGTTGCCCCAACCCTCTTTTCCGGGGATTGGACGATCGCTATTTTATGCATCGCTGTGTTGGTTCTCTTTTTATATTTTCTGTTTACCTACGAAAAACAAGAAGAGGCATCTTTACTTATATCGGCTAGCGTTACCGGACTGGTTTACGGGGGCGTTTTAATTACAACGCTTGGTTTACTTCACCACGATGCGGGAAAGGCTGGGCCTTTTTGGATTCTCCTTACTCTTCTTATTGTTTGGGTCTCCGATACAGGCGCGTATTTTACGGGACGGGCGTTTGGAAAGCGAAAACTTTACGAGGCCGTGAGTCCAAACAAGTCTATCGAGGGCGCCATTGGCGGTTTTGTTTTCAGTTTAGCTGCCGTGATTGGTTTCAATCAAATTTTCCCGATGTGGGCGGGCTCCCATTCTTTTCTTGGCTTTTCTTATGAGCTAGCATGGACGCCGCTTTCGCTGGGGGCGATCCTTTTGATTGCAATTCCTGCCAATATTCTTGGACAATGTGGCGACCTTGCCGAAAGTCTGATCAAACGCGCACATGGCGTAAAAGATTCGGGTACGATCGTTTATGGGCATGGGGGGATGCTGGATCGAATCGATGCGTTGATCTTCGCTGCACCTTGGGTGTATGTTTGTCACCGCATCCTTTTCTGAGAGTTTATGTCTTATTTATTTTATACCGCGATACTTCTGGGTGTCTTGGTTTTCGTTCATGAACTCGGTCATTTTCTTTTCGCAAAACTATTTGGCGTAAAAGTTATTCGATTTTCTATCGGATTTGGACCTCGCCTCGTTGGATTCTACTACGGGGAAACCGAATATGTGATCTGTGTTCTTCCACTGGGTGGATATGTTCAGATGTTGGGGATGAGTTTTGAGCAATCCGAGGATATTCCCAAAGAAGACATCGGTCGTGCTCTAATGACAAAGCCTATTTGGCAACGTTCATTGATTGCCCTTGCAGGACCGGGTTTTAATCTTATTTTTCCAATTTTCCTATATTTTATTGTTACGCTATTCGCTGAAACAACAAGTGCACCCGCACAAATCGGACAGGTTTTTGGGGATCCGGCGATCGCCGCAAAACTTGAACCGGGAGATAAACTTGTCGAGATCGACGGTGTCCCGATTTCCTATTGGCACGAAATTTCTGCCGAAATCGCCCACCGCGCTGAGGAAAGCTTTCCCATTATTTTGGAACGCGACGGAAAACGAAAAAAAGTGATGATCACCCCCGAGGCGATTTCTCGGACAGATTTTTTAGGTACTAAAAGCAAGCTCGGGCTTTTAGGTATTAGTATGGTGACCTACGGTCCGACCATTAGTATTGACGATCCTCAAAGTCCAGCTGCGCAATCAGGGCTCAAAGATTTCGATACCGTGATTGGTGTAAACGGGAAAAAGATCCGTCGCTACGACGCCTTTGTTTCGGCGCTGGCCGAATCTCAAGGAAAGACTCTGCGATTAGATGTCCTTCGTTTAAAAAAACTCGACACCGAGTACGCAGAGATTTATAGACGAGAAGCCGTTCAAGTTTCTTTCACGCCCCATTGTCAAATCCGGGAAGAAAGCTGCAAGCTCGGTATTGCGTCAGGTGAAATGACGTTGAGCGAAGTCAAGGAAAATACACCAGCCTATAAAGATGGATTTCGCCAAGGGGACCGCATTCTTAGCGTGAATGGCAAGGTTTTCCATGAATGGTTTAGGGCCATGTCGGCTATCCATATGAAATTATGGGAGAGCGCCTTGGCCATGAATGACGCAGGGAAAAAAGCCGAGGATGTAAAGGTTGGTTTTGAAATCCGCTTCCTTCGCGACGGAGTCGAGAAAACGCTCACCTTAAACCCAATTGTGAAAAATTTAGATTTCCCCGATTTCGAAATCGGTTTTTCTCATATTAGAAATCAAGTTCAACCCGACGATATCGACTTTCCTTTTAGCGACCGTCTTCCCTACGCAAGTGTGTATTCCTTTACCCAAACCTGGTCGTTTATCGGAATGACCTTCAAGGGTTTAACGCGTATGTTGAGTGGGAAAATGTCGATGTCCAACTTAAGCGGCCCCATCGGTATTGGAACCATGGCAGCCGAAGCTGGAAAAGCGGGTTGGGATAAATTCCTTAAAATGATGGCCGTCATTTCTATAAATATTGCATTGGTAAACTTGATACCTATTCCGATATTGGATGGCGGTAATCTTTTGCTCTATGGGTTGGAAGCGATCAAACGCGGTCCTTTGAGTTTTCGAACACGTCAGATTGCAACCTATATTGGTTTCTCGCTCATCATTGTCCTTTTCATTCTAGCTTTTAAGAATGATATTGAAAACAATTGGGCTATTTTTGCGGATTGGCTAAACGAGCTTTTTTAAATGGTAAACTCTCCTATTATATTGGCGATCGATACAGTCACCCAAGCTCAACAACTGGCGCTCGTGGAAGGAGACAAGGTACTTGCTCGCCGAACCCATTATTCAATTTCTAACCACGCTGATTCTCTGCTCAAAAATATAGAAGATATGTTTGTTCAACAGGGAATCGAAGGCCGGAAAATTGATTTGGTCGGCGTAGGCGTAGGACCGGGATCTTTTACCGGTGCTCGAGTCGGCTTGGCGGTGGCCAAAGCGATCGCACTTGCAGCGGGCGCACCGATACTGGGCGTATCGAGTTTGCTTTCCATGGCTAGCCCGCTTTTGAGTGTCCTTCCTCCATCATCGACCGTGGCGTCGGTGATCGATGCGAGGCGATCGGAGGTTTATTTTTCCCTCTACGCTAAAGACGAGCATGGCAAAGTAAATGAAATATTGTGTGCGCAGAGCGCCTCGCCTGAGGTGTTTTTGGAAAAGAGCGAAGGCATTAAAAATCTATATGTGGTGGGGAACGCAACCCGTCAAGTTTCTCAGTTGAAGGAATGCCTACAGGCGCGCGAAAATATCGTGCTTCCTCAACCCTGGGACGGTCCATCTTCGGTCTCGATCGCTCTTCTAGCCTGGGAATTTTTCCAAGAAAGAGGTGCAGATTCGCTCGCAGATCTCGAGCCCAACTATGTCCGTTTAAGCGATGCCGAAATTAATTATGCAAAAAAGAACGCCTAAATCAGAAGCGTCGAACACAACGAAAAGGATCTGTATGGGTCTTCTTTTATTGCTCCAGGCTTGTCCGACCAACCCAGCCTCAATACAGAAAAAAACGTCAGAAAAAAATAGTGATTCCTTAAGCAAGTTACCTAAAACCCAATCTTCGGCTCCCCGAATAAAACGAAGGTGGAGCGATGTTCATACGCATCTGAGTCCCTACACGATAGAGACCTTTGTGAAGGTGATGGACGACAATGCTATTGCGCGCGCTGTGAATATGAGCGGTGGCGCGACCTCAGAACGGCGGTCCCAGACATTACAAGCGACCCAGGGTGTTGAAGATCGTATCTTCCATTTTATGAATGTCGATTGGCGAGGCGTTGATGAAACTGATTTTGGAGAAAAAGCGGCGGCTCAACTTCGAGAGGCCGTGATGGAGCAGGGCTTTAGCGGTTTGAAAATTTCAAAAGCGCTCGGCCTTGGTGTTAAACTCAAGGATGGAAGCCTGTTAAAAATTGATGATAGACGACTCGATCCGCTCTGGAAGGAGGCCGGGAAACTGGGCGTGATCGTTGCTATTCACACCTCCGATCCCAAAGCCTTTTTTGAAGAAATTACAAAGGATAATGAACGCTACGCCGAGCTTTCGATCGCGCCGAGTTGGAGCTTTTATGGAGATGCTTTTCCTTCGCGAGAGGCGCTTCTCAACGCGCGTAATCGTGTCATCGAGCGCCACCCACAGACGACCTTTATGGCCTTGCATTTTGCAAATAATCCCGAAGACCTCGATGCCGTTGCGGGTTGGTTGCGTACCTACCCAAATCTCATCGTAGACGTGGCGGCACGTTTAGCTGAGATCGGTCGTCATGATCCAGCGGCCGTTAAAAAAGTATTCGAAGAGTTTCAGGATAGAATTCTTTTTGCGACCGATATTCAAGTTGGTGTTCAGCCTTATCAAGGCAACCTCTATCTTCGTGTGACCCTGGGTAGCGTCTCAAAGACGCCGCCAAAAATAGAAGATATTATTCCTTTTTACCAAAAGCACGCTGCGTTTTTCGAAACAGATAAGGCGGACCTGGTTCACCCTATCCCGATTCAGGGGGAATGGAACATTCATGGCATTGGTTTGGGTGAGAAAATACAGGAAAAAGTCTATCTCCAAAATGGGGAAAAGTATATTTTCGCACCCTCGTTGGCCCGTCGTATCGCCGTTCATGTTGCTGGAAAAGCAAACACGACGCCTTAGTAGATCGACCTAATTTAATCGCAAAAAAAAGACCCACCGAAGTGAGTCCGAAAAAAAGTAAGCGAATTTACTTTTTAAGTTCAGCGTCAACGAGTTCTTTGAATTTTTCAAAAGGTTGAGCGCCAACAAGACGGTTTCCGTTTACGAAGAAAGCAGGCGTTCCGCGAACGCCCACAACTTTCCCTTCAGCCGTTTCTTTTTGTGCCAGAGCGGCAATTTCATCAGACATCATGTCTTTCTTAAACTTTTCAACATTGATACCGATCTTGGCCGCAAAGCCTGCGGTAAGTTCGTTCATGTCGGCCGTTTTGAAGGTCTTCGACGCGGCGAAAAGAAGGTCATGCATTTCCCAGAACTTTCCTTGTTTTCCGGCAGCCAAGGCAGCGTGATGTGCGGCGGGAGCTTGTTTATGGAAAGGAAGAGGGAAGGCTTTGAAAATAACCGCGACTTTATCGCCGTAGGTTTCTTTGACTTTCTGGACCGTAGTATTTCCGCGGGAGCAGTAGGGGCACTGGAAATCAGAAAATTCAAAAATTTTGACTTTCGCGTTCTTATTTCCTTTGACGTGAGAATTTCCAATTTTAAGTTTGGAGAGATCTACTTTTGAAGGTGGTGCAGCGGCCTTAGGTGCGGCTTTAGGTGCATTCTTTTTGTTATAAGCAACGGCGGCTTTGTAGAGTGCATCGCCACTAAGGTTATCTTTCTTAAGTTTTTCAGCAATTTTGATTTGCTTCTTAATTTCAGCTTCAAAGGCTGGGTAGGGCTTTGCACCAACAAGTTGTACGCCGTTGACGAAAAAGTTAGGTGTTCCGCGAGCGCCTACTTTCTTGGCAAGAGCTCCGTCAGCCTTGACTTTATTAAGTACGGCATCGCTTGTGAGGGCGGCTTTGAATTTTCCAGTATTGAGACCAAGCTTTTGAGCAAAACCAGTGGTAAGTTCGGTCATATCCGTTGTCTTGAACTGTTTTTGATTTGCAAAAAGCATGTCGTGCATTTCCCAAAATTTACCTTGTTGGTTTGCAGCGAGCGCGGCAGCTGCCGCAGCTGGAGCTTGTTTGTGGAAAGGGAGCGGTGCTTGTTTGAAGACAACACGTACTTTATCGCTGTAATTTTCCATAATTTTGGCAATTGTAGGATTAACGCGTGTACAGAAGGGACACTGAAAATCAGAAAACTCTACGATGGTGACGAGGGGATTCTTTGCGCCTTTAACGGGATCCTTGGCATCAACAGGTACGAAATTAACAACTTGACCAGCGGGCTTTGCGTTTGGTTTTTTCGCGGCAGCTTTGTAATTTTTGCTAACCATCTTTCCGTAAATTTCAGATTTAGCCGTTCCAGCAGCAAGCATTGTTTTTACTTCGCCGATTTGCTTTTTGATGATTTCTTCGAATTTTGGGAAAGGTTGTGCGCCAGAAAGACGCTCTCCATTGATGAAGAAATGAGGTGTTCCACGAACGCCCAATTTTCCACCGACAGCCATATCGTCCTTTACAATCTTTGCAGTTGCAGGCGAGGCCATATCTTTTTCGAATTTCTTAACATCCAATCCAAGTTTGTTTGCAAAACCAACGGCGAGATCTTTCATCCCTTTATCGCCTTTACCCTTGAATGATTTTTGTGCTCCGAAAAGCAGGTCATGCATTTCAGAGAATTTACCTTGATTGCCGGCAGCGATCGCAGCATGCGACGCGGCAGGGGCTTCTTTATGAAAAGCCAAAGGGAAATGTTTGAAAACGATCTTTACGTCGTTTGGATACTTTTCCAATGCTTTCTTGGCAGTCGATCCACCTCTTGAACAGAAGGGACATTGAAAATCGGAAAATTCAACGATAGTAATAGGGGCGTTTGGATTTCCCATTACAAAGGACTTTCCGAGAGGTATTTTCGTACTATCTCCGGCTGTTCCTTTCACTTCCTTTGCCGCGATTGCTGAACCGGCATCGGTAGGGGTATTTGTTGTTCCTTGTTTTACGAAATAACCGCCTGCAAATGCAGCGATTGCGACGGCGATAATCGTTAAGATCGAGGTACCGTTTCCTTTAGACTCGTGAGCCATATGCTATTCTCCTTAGCAAAATAAATATTTGTCGTACCCATAGCACGACATGTTTCTATGTTTAAATAATTAATGTTCTAGTTTTAATGCTTGCGCGTTGGGATGGATTTTCAACCTATCTCAACGAGGCCATCCGCGGTGGTGGGGTGGCGGGTAGGGAACGCCAATCTTCATGCGAAAAATGGTAAGAATGCTGGTGAACATCCTTCTCGATAAGCTCAACGCTAGAGGTCCAATACAAATTAAGGGTGTCAACGTTGGCAAAAGCAGCTGATGAAATTAATTGTAGGATAGGTGTAGGGGGAACAAATTCGCAATCAGCGAGATTGGATGCCGAACAACTACGTACGGGTTGGTGCTCTTTTATCGGCAGAGAAAAAATAGTCTCCGTTGCGAACTCATCGTCAGTATTTGCAAGAGAAATGGCCACCTCGGCGATGTGCTTAAGGATCTCTTCTCCGGCATTCTTTCTTTTCTCTGTGTTCCACTTTTCCACCATTTTCAAAAGAGATGCGGTGGTTGATATCGGAAATGCAGCAGCTTCTAGGCAGACGTTATTTTCTTCCCCGTCATCATTGAGCGAACATGGAGGATTTTCACGTAGGGATGGGGCTTCAATTTCACAGATGTCGACTTGCGGAACCCAAAACGCAGAAACGCTTGAAGGAAGAAGAAAAGCCATCATTAAAAATGTAAAAAAACGAAAAGTCATCAAACTTTATCATCCGTGTCGTGTGTTGTGGACGATTCGAAACTGAGTTAGGAAGAGCCACTCGGCGGACACTAGACGATCCTAACACGTGAATCAAGAATACAAACAAGAATGAGCCTTAAAGCAGTACAACCTTTTCGAATAGTTCTCATCGGTTGCGGAAGAGTAAGCCGGTACCATCTAAAAGGGGTGAGCGAGTCGCCTGATTTCAACGTTATTGGCGTTTGCGATACCCAGCCTGACGCTTTGGCATGGGGAGCCCAGGCCTTCGATGCTCGGCCTTTTGAACTCGAAAAGGTGCGGGCTTTGGACGCCCATTTGGCCGTGATTTGTACGCCCAGCGGTGACCATTATCGACATGCTCGTGACATGTTAAAGGCTGGCTTACACGTCCTTATCGAAAAGCCGGCGACCCTGAATAGCGAAGATTTAGAGCGCTTGATCGACCTTTCTTTATCGAAAAATTTACGGCTTTTTGTTGTCCAACAACAGCGTTTTCTATCTTCTATCCAAACCCTAAAAACACATTTTTCAAAATTAGGCGATATTTTCGCGGTTCAAATGCATTTGTTTTGGTCCCGACCGCAATCCTATTTTGATCGCGATAACTGGCGAGGAACGCGTGCCTTAGACGGTGGAATTCTTTTCAATCAGGGCGCCCATTCGGTAGACCTACTCGCCTGGCTATTTGGTGTCCCAACCTCCATTCATACCCAAACCAAAACGCTACGGCGTGATATTGAGTTTGAGGATACGATCGTTTGTAATTTTGAATTTAAGGGGGGCGCCTTGGGGACGATCACCAGCACGATTTTATGCGCGGATAGAAATTTTGAAGCTGGTCTGACCATCGTGGGTGAAAAAGGAATCGTACGACTGGGCGGAATGAGTTTTGAAAAAATAGAAGTGTGGGATGTACCACAAACTCAGGTCCAACGATTCGGAGATCGGGCAACCGATTACGTGTACGAAAATGGACATCGTAAAACCTACATCGAAGTTGCCAAAGCTTTGCGAGGCGAGAAACATTTGGCCGTCGAAGGGGAGCAAGCACTGAAGACGATTGGGTTCATCGAAAAGATTTACAAGGCCTCAGAAGTCTAGTTCTCAATCCGCCCAAGAAAATGAATGGTTTGGGTTGAGCGATCAAGAACGGAGAAAAGAAAGGGGCGATTAAATCGCATTTCTCTAAACCTCAGTTCTGGATCCCCATTTGGAATCCCGTCGCTGCGAACGCCTTCCTCGTTGAGAATAAAACGTATCTGATGAATAATCGCACCCGGTTGAGCGTTGTCTCTTAACCTTGAAAAGTCTGCATTCTCGAAGTCAATAATTGAGGTCTTGGACAAGCCAAAGGTGCTCACGAAGTCGAGTTTGGGAACATGTATTTCGATTTCTTCTTGTTTCATTTCGTCCAACAAGCGGACCATAAAAGCGTAAGAAATTTGGGATTGGATGCCTTCCAATCCTGTTGAAGGCATCATTAAAAGAAGCGTTTTGTTGTCTTCCATCGCAATCGCGATGGCTTGAATATCTTCGTTATCGATGAGGGGATAGAAACCGGTCTGGACCATGAACTGGCGGTCTTTTATCGTCTCTCCAAAAAAAGAATTCGTATAGGTTAGGTTCTCATCAAATCCGCTTTCAAAAGGCGTATTAAAGAACGATGCAGAGGCGATGAGGAAGTCACCATTCAGGTAGCTTAGTGGGGGAAAAAGTTCACTGAGAAATCCCTGCGTTTCCTCTCTAACGAGGTTGTTGATCCGTGTTCTTACATCCGTTGAGCCAAATGAGAGTTGTCTTACTTCCATATCAATTCCCAGCAATTGATCGATCAACTGAGGATCGATGTTGAGGCTTTCGTCGATCCAAAGGCTAGCAAATTGGTTTTTTGTGGGTTCAATATTTTGAAATTGGGGAGCGAAGGGGGAAAGCTCATCTTTTGTCGAATCAGATGCTAAAAAGTAGAGTGCGCTCATTATCATTGAAACGCTTTGGGGAGAGAAAACGAAATTTGATTCTGTGGTGGATAGATGTGAATAGAAATCAAATTCCTCCACCTCTAAGCTGGGAGAGACCTGATCCGGATCTAGGCTCGTGCCATTGTTAAAATGTGTTGAATCATTGTTTCCGCCCGGAAGGCCATTATTGGTCCCGCCGTTTTTGGGTGAGCCGGATAACAACCCATCATCGCTAGAAGCGTTGCCGAATTCAGGGCGCCCACATGCGATGGAAAAACACATGCATAAAAAGATCATGAATTTTAATTTTACCACAAGGACTCCTTCGTATCTTTACACTCTATTTTGCAGATCGTGTGCCACCCTTCAGCGGCCATAGAATGGCGTAGCTTCGTCGAAACACCAACAAAGATCTGACAGATTCTCAGTTTTTTGACAAAATTTGGACAAAAAAAAAGCCAGCCTAAGCCGGACTATCACGTTTTGTAAAAGAGTTATCCTTTACGCTTTCTTATCGACATTTGAAACATGCCGATAGCACCCTTAGTTAACGAGTTGCTTAAGAGTAGGTGCAGCTTTGAATCCAACGTTATAAGACGCTGGAATTGAGATTGGCTTACCAGTGCGAGGATTGCGTCCTTCACGAGCTTTGCGGTGCTTAACGGTAAAAGTACCGAAGCCTGGGTAAGAGAATCTTTTTTCGTCGTTGATGCTGTTTGAGATAAGGTCAAACGCAGCGTCAAGGATTTCACCAGTAGCTTTTTTGGTGAGTTCGGTTCCTTGGTCAGCAGCACGAGCGTGGAGAGCATCAATCAATTCAGACTTTGTCATGTTATTCGCCTTTTGTAGCAGTAAAACTGTGTTATCCGCAATAAATATGCGGGTTTCTAAACTTTCCGTGTAACGGCAGCGGAATGTAAACGCGGCACAATCCTATTGTCAAGCGAGATTGAAATACATTTTCGATACATTTCCCCTTGCTTAGAGATAAAGCAATGCCAACGCATAATGACCTTAAGCTACTGAATTTTAAGAAGATTGCGTGTCTGTTCTGGGGTCGAAATCTCCCGTTTTAGGGACCGTGAAAATTCGGAAATTTTTTCTACGAGTTCCCAACTCCCAGCTGCAAGAACGCCTTTTGAGATATAAATGTTGTCTTCCAACCCAACTCGGACGTGTCCACCACGCTCGATCGCGAGTTTGGCGAGGGGAAATTCAAAACGACCCAATCCGGCTACAGACCAGGTTGCATCTTCGGGAATCTGGGAAACGAGAAAGGTTAAGGCTGCTTCACTGCCTGCTATACCGCCAGGCATTCCCATCACAAAATCAAAATGGAGAGGACCCTCAAGCAGGCCCATTTTTTGAAGTTTTAAGGCTGTCCCAATCATTGCGCTGTCGAAGACCTCGATTTCTGGACGAATTGCGTGTTTCTTTAACCCTTCGGCAATCTGGACGATCATAGGAAATGTGTTCAAGAAACATTCATCGCCGAAGTTTACAGATCCGGTTGTTAAGGTTGCCATATCTGGTTTGAGATCGATCGCCTCGATTCTTTCTTGAACGCTCATTCCGACTGCGCCTCCTGTGGAAAATTGGACGAGAATATCAGATCTATTTCGCACCTCGGTCAAAATCTTCGCAAAGGTTTCTCGGTCCTGGGTAGGCTGGCCGTTTGCCAAGCGACCATGGACGTGCACCATTGAAGCTCCTGCTTCCCTACATTTTGTAGCCTCGATCGCGATTTCTTCGGGTGAATATGGAAGATTCGGATTATCAGATTTCATCGTTTCCGCGCCAACGATCGCCGCTGTGATAATGAGCGCTTTCATTGTTGAAACGCGATCGGAACGATGCATGTCCCTTTGGCACGACACACAACGATCGGATCATCGAGAACGTGGGCCTGTGAAGGTTGGTCTTTATTTTGCGTTAACTGAATCACTTTACGTGCCTCAAATTCCATGGTTCGTGACGAATTTCCCTTCTTAACAATCCGTCCAACGGCCTCAATATAGTCGCCCGCGTAAACAGGCGCGAGGAATTCGACGTCAGAATAGGCTCGAAATAGCCCTTCATCGCCATCATTTCTAATCAATAACTCGGTTGCCACATCGCCGAAAAATTTTAACATATGTGCACCATCCACCAAATTTCCAGCGTAGTGCCCGTCTTCCATCCCCATTCTCACTCTAATCATCACTTCCATCTTAACCTCCAAAAAAGTACGAGAGAGTACTTCTAAACTTAGGACCTGGCAAAGTTAAGGGCATTTAATTTTTGCCCAATACTTTTAGAACGCGTACACTAAAGTCGGGTTGTATTTAAAACACCGTTGCTTCAAGGAGATAGGATGACATCCATAGAACGATTTCCCAATTTGATGAGCTTCTTTCATGAAGAGCTTCAATCGGCGTTCAAAGAATTGAGAATGGAAACCTCAGAAGAAACCGAAGCATATCTGGTTCATCTGTTGGATGGTTTCGCGAAACCCAGCGCCGCTGCGAATGCGGATCTAGGATTTGAGACACCCGCGGCAATTTTACTCGACGAGGCGATTAGCGCACCGGACGACCGAAAAATAGACATCTATCGCCGTTTAGGAGATTCGAGTTTGTACAGTTGCGGCTTTCTCCCCGAATACCTATCCAAAAAAACGGTAGGTATGCAATACTACAAGAATATGGGGACGATCGCCTATCAAGCCCTATCCGACCTTATGCGCTTTAAAGCCCCTGGCGGCGTTTTTGATCTCATCTAT
Organism: Myxococcales bacterium; assembly: GCA_026988815.1. Classification (GTDB taxonomy): domain Bacteria; phylum Myxococcota_A; class Bradymonadia; order Bradymonadales; family Bradymonadaceae; genus CALJNB01. Next base: position 21,875 of record JALSKP010000147.1, read on the forward strand.
AAAGAGCTTTCTCAAAAATTTAATGAGTGCGTAAACGCTTTCCGTCTCGTAGGCTCACGTCCGAGAGGAATTCAGCTTCTCAGTTTTGGGCATACTCCCTCTCTTTCCGGACGTGATTGATCCATGCAAAAAATCATCATTTTCTTTCTTTTTTTTTCGTCTTGTAATCTCTTAAAAGATGACGAAAAACCTGCAAGAGGCACATGTGGCGACTTCATACTTGAGGAAGGCGAGGCCTGCGAGGGAACGAATTTTCAGGGAAGAAGTTGTAAATCTGAAGGATTTGAATCAGGCGTGCTGACCTGTTCTGCACTTTGCCGAATAGAAACCTCTTCCTGTTTTTCTTGCGGAGACGGAATACGCGATGCTGAAGAAGCCTGTGACGGCACTCTTTTCAACACGCAAACGTGCCAAAGTGAGGGTTTTGATGGAGGCGATCTGGCCTGTTCGCCAACATGTACCATCGATACCTCGGCGTGTTTTAAGTGTGGTGATGGTGTTCGAGCCAATAGCGAAAGTTGTGATGGGGATCAGTTCAACGGAAAAACATGCAGCACGGAGGGATTTGAGGGAGGCCAGATCACATGTACGAACTGCCAAATCGACACCTCTGAATGCTTTCGTTGTGGCGATGGGATCCGGGCCGACAACGAAAGTTGTGATGGCCAGGAACTCAATTCTAAGTCTTGTCAAAGCGAGGGATTTGAGAACGGGAATCTAGGATGCACCGATTTGTGTGCCCTCGATGTTTCAGGCTGTTTTGATTGCAACGACCTCAACCTTCACGAAGACGAGGTCTGTGATGGGACACTTTTGGGAGGCAAAACCTGTGAGAGTGAAGGTTTTGATGGCGGGGAATTGGCATGTGATGCGTGCAATTTAGATACCTCGAATTGTTATCTCTGCGGCGATTCCACATTGTCGGCTCAAGAAGCCTGTGACGGTACAGTATTCGGAGATAAAACCTGCGCGAGTGAAGCTGACGCTAATTTTATCGGCCAACTTAGCTGCTCTTTAGATTGTAAACAGATCCTAACCCAGAATTGCAAAATCGGATTTACCCAATTTGACTTAGGAGACGGCCATGGGTGTGGAGTCAAATCCGATAAGGGCATCGAATGCTGGGGCGATAACTCTGATACTCAGGGAGCGCCGCAAAATCTTTCTTATGTGAGTCTGAGTTCAGGACTTCAGTTCACGTGCGCCATTCAAACCAACAATATTGCGCTTTGTTGGGGAGCCAATACGAACATGAAAACCACTCCACCTAACGAAGAACTTCTTCAAATCAGTGCTGGAGGCGACCATGCATGTGCACGAACGTTAGATGAAAGAGTGGTCTGTTGGGGTGATGATAGTTCAGGCCAGACGACAGCTCCTCCCAATCGCTTCGATTACGTGGCCGCAGGATGGAACCATAC
>JALSKP010000148.1 GCA_026988815.1 Myxococcales bacterium
TAAAAAGCAGACGGCCTTAATTTGAGTATCCTCGCACCTTTTCAACGCTGCACGAACGAAAGGCGCGCCGACGCAAAAGGGCGGGTTGGTGACAATATAGTCAACCTGGCTACTAATCGTTTCGGCACGTTTCGAAAACCAGTCGACGCCGCGAAAGTCCGAAGGCAGTGCAGCGTCCAAATCTGACGTCACGGTTTTATACCCGAGCTTTCGGAATCGTGAGCTTATTGCAGCGCCTCCGTTCGCTGGTTCGTAGATTAGATTCGGGCCGGTTGGGACTGGTATGAATTCGTCGTCTCCGTGCTCTATACAATCGAAGCAAAGGCAATCCAGCCCGTCGTCAGCAACATGATTCTTTCCGCCGCATTCATAGCAAAACTCGGGGACCTGCCTTTCAAGCGGAATTTCAAATCGAGAGAGAAGGGCGTCTACAACCCAAGAGTGCGAAAAGTATTGGGCGAGTTTCGTTTGAATTGGTAACTCGAATTCGAGTTCGCCGTTAGTCTTTTGAACATCGATGTCGACGCTTTTGCGAAAATACCCATTGATAAGAAGAGGCCGACGACGAGCTCGAAGCACTTTTCGAACAGCACTCCGAGATCTCCGAGGTCGAATATGTTTAATTCCGAATACATTTTTTTCACGCTTAGCGTTTTGATAATTTTATTGGGTACGGTTCTGATGGTGAGAGACGATTGGCGAACGTCTCTGTGTAATTGGTACCCGTTGCTGTTGATTGGGCTTGGGGCTCTTGGCCTCTGGGAATTCTTTTCTAGAGCTGTAGACATAGCCTCCAAACGGAACAGTGAGCTTACACCCTTTCAGGAACTTGGCGTGACACAGAAGAGGTCAATCAAAGAAGCGCGCGAGGCCGGTGATGCCGCAGTACTTGCAGCAGTCCCAGGGCCGACCACTGGAACAAGGGAGGACCGATGGAACGCAAACGAACACTGAGAATAATGTTAGCCGGCTATATTTTTGGAGCTCTATTCGTCTTTCCGTTCTATGAACTTCGGGCGCAAGATGGATGTTTTTCGCTTGCTCAATGTGTAAAATCGGACGGTGAGATCGTCGGCTCCGAGCTCGTTCCTCAAACTCACCTTGCAACTTGCGAAGATCACAAAGCCAAAGCGTTAGCGACCCCGGGCTTAATTCTCGCTGAGCGCAAATCGCTTGTTGCTGCGTCAGAGTGCGAAGGTGCAATGGGTATCTTTGCGATGCAACTCACCGCTTCGAATCTGGAGCTCGGCAAAGAGCGAGAAGGTCGAATTAACGCAGAAAGTAGGGTTCTGCTTGTTGGTGTTGTCGTTGCGCTCGTGTCGGTTCTCGCGACTTTAGCCAGCGTTTTGTTGGTAAAAGCTTTCGATTGATCGCAAAAGAAAACCCCAGACTAGTGCTAATGACTTGAAACGCTCCTTTAAATCCGTCTTTAAAACCACTCAACATGGTATCCTGGATAGTACGCTTTCCATCGGTCCGCCTTTTTCGAAGTTGAAACCGCTTAGGTTACTAATTCTTCACAAGGTATTATTCTGGAGGATATCCAAAGCAAGATATCCTCGAATGTCATCTCATTATCAATGACTTTCCGGCAAAACGCAGCACCTACGTCCGTATCTGCGTCCAATTCAAAATTGTCCTCCTGAATGCCGTCTATGAGGAACATCCATGCAGTTCGTTTGTTTCCATCAGAAAAACAATGATCCTTTATGAGGTAATAGAAACCGTAGGCCGAAAAGACGATTATATCAAACCCCTCTCCGTCAGCGCTATAATACGCGGTTGCATTGAGCGCGTTTCCTACAATGCCCTCAACACAACCCTTTTTGACCCCTTGAATGCCACCGTCATCATGAAGGGCTTCACCGTGAAGAAAAAGCGCACGTGCGGTGTACTTTTCTAGCTTCTCGTTCATTTCGAGAGGACCTCAAGCAAATTACCCCATTTAGATTTTATATGTTTTAGACGAAGCTCTGGGCTCTTCACCTGGAAATCATCAAGTTTTTTTATCCATAAAACTTTCATGGACTTCGTTCCAGGTACCCGCATCATAAACGCACTAACCTTTTCCGACTTAATAGCGAGCGCCTTTTCAATCAACGCATCTTCCGCGACACCAGATACTCTGTTTCCGGTCATATCAGAGATTATTGTAAGCTTGTTTTTTTCAAAATCAATTGCCGCAACCACGCCCGATACACGTAAACTCACGCGGTTATGTACGGCATCGTTGAATAGAGCAATGGCTCCCAAAAGTGAGTGAAATATCTCTTGATTGTCTTTCAGGACCGTGTATTCGTGACTTTCAAGCCCCTTCGGTAGAAGCCCTAAATATTTAGAGTATCTTACTGAAACATTCCCTCCCTCAAAACCACGCTTAATGTTTTTTGAAACATTAACAATAGCGTCCAAAATCAGCGCCTCGTGCCCGAATGGTTGCTGCTCGAGCGAAGGGACGCCCGTAATTACAGGTGACAGCCCTATCGTCGTACATCCGTGCTCTAAAGAAGTTATCTGAAGATCGGAAAGCGCTTTAATGCTTGTTCGCGTCCCCTTGTTACTTAGGTGTGAAACCTCATCTCGGACGATTTTCTCCAACTCTTGCAGGGCTTGCCCGAATTGACGAATGCTTAAAACTCCTTCGGAAAGTCCTGGAACATCCCCGTTAAATTTTATTTTAAGCTCGTTCATGGCTACCTCTACCAAAAAAATATAGACGATTGCAATCGTTGTTCAAGTTATTTAGGTGATCGCTTCGAATTCTTTGGTTACTCGGCGGTTACTCGTTTAACATTCCTCCCAAAACATACCCGTAAATCAACGCAAATACGCCCGATACTTGACCTTTTTGAGTTTACCATTGAATGTTGGCTCACTATACCGAACTCGCGATAGCTGTGGACGACATTGCTGAGCGCATTCGAGCATTGGGATATTTTTCGCCCGGAACTTATTCTGCGTTTTCCAAGCTCTCCTCGATTTCCGAAAGTGACGATGTTCCCAAAGCCAATCTCATGATCGCTAATTTAGTTGAGGCGCATGAGACAGTTGTGCGCACCGCTCGATCCCTACTCGTGCTTGCCAATAAGGCAAACGATGATGCCACCGCAGATCTGGCGACCCAACGTTTGCAGGTTCATGAAAAAACGGCGTGGATGCTGCGATCGCTTTTAGAAGAATAAACCAGGTTTTATACCTGAAGGTTTTCCATCGACGATACCCGCAAACTCGCGACCAGACTTTGACCAGATGTTTTGCTTTTTACGCGTTTGGGTCGTTTGATACGTGCGTTTAACCGGCCGATCTCGTCCTCAAGTTGGAGGATAAAAGCAGGACCGCTTTCGTGGTATTTTTCTAAAAGCGAAAGCCTTACGTTGTTCTCATTCATAATGTTCCTTCCTTGGAATTCACATCAGGCTATCACTCTTGGAAGAGTTGTAAAAAAATATATGAGAAGAACTTCAGCGACGCGGAAGTTCGAAATCACCCATCATATCAATGCCGCATTCTAAGTTATCTGCCCAGTTTATAAAACGCTCCACCATTTCTGGGCCCCTAAAGAACGCGCCATGTTGAGGCGCGATCATATTGATATCGAGCTGTCGTACCATCTTAACCCAGGCTTTGAGTGCTTTGGTTGAACCCATATAACGCTGATGGAAGCCTTTCATATAAGGAAGATGTGCATCAAAATCCGTAACTTCCATATAAGGCATTCCAAGGGAAGCTGCCAGGTCTCCTGTATAGAGAATTTTCGAAACAGGATCGTAGAGTTGAAAATTACCGCATGCATGAAGGTAATGTGCAGGAAGAACCATCAAAGGACAATTTTCCAACTCCAGAAATCCACCCTTATCTGGCAAACCCAGAAGACGATCGGCGACGAGCTTGTCGACACCGAAATGAGGAATGAATCGCAACCATACATCAGAACAAATCGCATCTGCGTCGGTGGTCATTAACCAGCCATTGATCGCCGCAACGATATCGGGGTCAGCGTGCGATAAAAAGATATACTTAAGT
>JALSKP010000149.1 GCA_026988815.1 Myxococcales bacterium
CCAACATCCCTCCATTTCACAACTTTGATTCAAAGCAATGATCGCCTGGCTGGCAATCCTCGCTAAATCTATATTTCCAAATATTTTCATTCCATTGCCGATACGCGCCTGCCCCAACCCAAACGGGACAGATCTTGTATATCCACCTTACTTACTATCGTATCTTCCGGTCGTTTTTTCCATATTATCCCGCTTCGATAGTTTTACGAAATCGCCCAATTTTACTAGCTGTTACGAGACCCTCGGTCATGTTTGAAGCCTTCCTTTAGACAACCAAACGACTTCAGAAAAAATTGGGTTTAGCGTATAGGTCGTTTTTTTTACCTTTTTCGTTTACCCAACCTATTTCGTAAACCCATTTTTATTCTCCGTTCCTCTCTATTCGTCTCCCTTTTCTGTCGACTCAGAATTTCTGAGAAGAATTCGGGGGACGGAAACCCAACCTTTTCAAAGGTTTGAAATCCGAGAACAATGTATCGGTAAAGGGAAGAAAGAAAAAGTGAACTACTATTTTCTGAAAAGTCGACTTCAAGATCTGCTAATGCAGTTTTGATTTGCTTTTCATCAAAGAGGCTTAAGTATCGCCAATGGAGATCATTTTCCCACTCTAAGATGTTTGCGTTCCGAAAAAGAAACTCTGATGCGGTAGGCGACAAGTAGCGCAGATGTAGAAGCAATCCGATCACACTATCTTCGAAGCGAGGGTCCTTCAAAAGATCGAGAACGACGTCGGCAATGCTGTTTGGGAGTTGCCCGACGTCCTCAAGAAGTCTTAGAACACCGCGAACCTCACGTGGCCACGAATCCGCTAAAATCTCCTTTAGTGCGACTACATGATTATCGACAACGTATTCGGCGTACTCCTCAGCCACGCCACCGTCAAACCTAAATGCATCGATAATTTCTTGGTGCGTCATCGAATTCCTCTCAAACGGTCTCGAGCTGCCTTTAACAGAATTCGTTCTTTAGCGATTTGCGACGAATGGGTAGTATCAGGCATTTTTCCGGGCTTCGTCAAACTAGAAACGTTATCAGCCACTCTTGCTGGAACACTTTTTTCGAGGATCTCCACAAGCTCTCCTAGATCCTGTTTATTTTTCGGTAATCTATCTAGCTGTTTGTCTATTGGATCTGCAAGACTTCCCTTAGATCGTTCTCCGGGACCACCCGTTAATACGTCGAGCAGGTTTCCGCACGTATTAGTATTGTGTACCCAGGCCGCGTTCTCGCCCACAAAATAAGTATGGTAATTAGAAACGGTAAAGTTGTATACGGTTTCAAAACGCTGCGTCCTCTCTACCTCGACCACTTCTAGATCGTCGCCGCGGCTTTGTACGACATCACCTGGACCGAGTTCGTCGACGCGTGTCCATTCTCCACTAGCAAAGAAGGGATGATTTCCCGTCGCGTCAATCTGGCTGAATTCGCCATTCGCGTTTCGCAAATTGACTTCGAAAATTTCTTGGTTTGGAATGATTGTAGGCGAGCTTACTTGTTCGCATGAAATATGCCCGCTTAGCTCGTCTTTGGAGAGTACGTAATCGCCATCTTGAATGGTTTCAATAGGTTGGGTGCCCACCCAATTTTCATCTTCGGGATCACAAATTGCGACGAGTGTTTGAGCTGCGAAACATCCGGTTTTTATCGGCGGACGTTTAGCGATCTTTCTAAGAAATTTAGGGAGTACTTTCTTCCCCCAGTTGGTGATTTTTCCTCCTGCGGCACCGGCTGCCTTACCTGCGCTTCCTTCCAATGCGAGCGCAATACTTATTGTGGTGTATAAATTGCGCCCATTTTTTCGTCATCATTGTTGAACTTAAAAGGGGCCGGCGAAACGCCATTTTTCGCGGTGTCGATCAAACACGAAGCAACGTTGATAAAACAATTCACCGATCTAAAACTCCCTATTAAGCCCTTTCCGAATTCTTTGGCTGAACCCCCCGTTTCACAACTTTGATTCAAAGCAATGATCGCCTGGCTGGCAATCCTCGCTAAATCTATATTTCCAAATATTTTCATTCCATTGCCGATACGGGCCTTACCCCAATCCAAACGAGGCAGATCTTGAATATCCGCCTTACTTACTGAACTATCGTATCTTCCGGTCGTTTTTGGGCCGCCCTTTTTTGATGTTTTTTAGCTCCCTATTTCCGGCGTTAAAGCCGTCCGTTTGATATAGGTTTCGAAGTCCTCGTTGTTAAGAAGTAATAACTCGACGTCCTCAAATTCGAATTCAACGTCAAAAGATTCTACTGAGATCACTGACTTGCTTTCCCCAATTGTAAAACTTTCGATTTCATAAATATCAATATACTCCCCTAATATATTGTTTTTTTTCGGAAACCTGTTTCCACATATTTCTTTAAATCCCCTCATAAAATCAAAACGCAACACGCCTAAATTATAACAACCAAACTCGTCTTGTTTTGGTGGTGAATAGTCGGGATGTATGTCTGTTAAAAATAGTTCCAAAAACAAAACCAAGGTCCTACCTTTTAACGACCAGCCGAGAACAAAAGATTCCTCAAAAACTATTCCTGAAAATTTATTTTTCATGGTTGTAATGGGGCGTGGGCGGTTTCGCTTTTTCTCGTTACGGAGCGACCGAAGCCATCAACACGGTGACCGTTTCCGTCCCAAAGAGTAACGCGAGGACGCAGGCAATTTGAATGCAGACCTTCGTTTATACTCGCTGGCTTAATTTTCATTCTTCTAACTCCGGCTCGATCTGACCAAGTTTCAAAACCCGCGTTGGTACGACGGGTCATCATCCATCCTTTTTCCATCGCGATAGTTCTCATGTCCATCGCCGAAGGTGGTTTTGTAAAGCGCCCGCGTCTATCGTGCCAACGATTGGTTTTGGAGTTGAATCGAAATTTATCTACTTCACATTCAATATTATGAACTAAAACACCTAAATTACCAACATAATAATTGTGTTCGTCCTCGACCTCGAAATTGTAGGTTGGCTCCTCGAACTCTAATATCTCAAGGTCCAAGGAAATAAGGTAGGTGATTTTACCATCCGAGCGAAGCAAGCCCATCTCCGGCAAAAGGTCTTGCGCTTCTATCCACCTCTCGTCATTCACCACCCAGAAGTCATGGCCAGGCGTCGTGACGATCTCGCCTGCGTCCGTGTGAAGGTGGACCCATGCCTTTGTCTTGGCTGGAATGAGATGGCGAATACGTCTTGCAACATGCTGGTCGCTATTAAAATCATGCGCCCATACCCAATCGCCTACCTTTAAATCTTCGATCGCTATTTTGCCATCCGGCGTGTCGACCAGCGTTCCCGCTTGAAAACACCTTCGGCCAACGCCACCATTTAGGAGCCTTCGCTCCGCCCTGGCCGCAGCATCGACGCTTTCTTTTATACTTTCTTTAACTGCCGTCTTGAGTTTGCTGCGACTGCTCGCTTTAACACCCGCTTCCAGTGCTCCTGCACCCGCTTTTAGCGCACCCGCGCCCAGTGCCGCCGTTCCAACAAGAGCTACCGCAGAATCACCGACCTCAAATATAAGCTCCAACTGACACCAATTACCGCATTCAAATTTAGCGTCTTTTTTAAATCCCCCATTTCTTATCCCACCTAACCCATGCTTGCCTTTCATCTTCAAATCTTGGCGGCGGTCCTTATCTACATCATCTTCTGCCAGATTGTAGATCGCTACCCCGAAACGAAAGGCCGGATTGTAGCGCTGCCACCCCAAATAGTCCTCAGTACCATCGTCCCCTGTACCACGTACATTGGTTCCATATGGATCCCATCCATTGATAGGGTCAAAGGCGGCAAATCCGTACAAATTATACAAATCTACATAGCCTAAAGGATCGTGAGAAAGGAATTCCCCCATCCTCGGGCTATACCAACGGGCGCGCATATTTACGTAGCCCGTTGTCGGCGAGCGCCATAATCCGTTAAACGCAAAAGGCATTCCTCCCGGGGCGCTACAGACCACGCCTGGGTTATTTTCTTCCAAACATTCGATGGCCTCATCGTCGGATAATAAGGTGAGGCG
>JALSKP010000150.1 GCA_026988815.1 Myxococcales bacterium
GTCTACGTCGCCGAAGTTAGCGATCCATATGGTAAAAATCAACTATTCATGATTCATTTTAAACCTAAAACTCATCAAATTATTTTCCTGTCTTTCTTTTGTGCTTTCACCGCCTCTTGTCAGGAAGATAAGCCTCCCACCAACGCGAGCGACGGGTTAAAAGAACAACTCAATGCGTCGACGAATTCTTTTTTCTCCGAGGAAATATTTGACGATAGTTCCCAGGCCCAAGAACGCGATCTCCCCTGCCCTGGGGCGAATGAAAGTCAACAAAAAGACCTCAATCATCCCCAGGTCATACGGGGTAGCGTCGTCGCCCCACGCGTTCACGCCTCGTCGTCCTTCTCTTTCATTAACCGCGCCTACGCCGTTCCCATTGGCGGCGAATTCGTCGTGGCTAAAGTAAAGATAGACCTCGTTGTTGGATTTAAAGATCACAAGGTGGTCAACACCACAACCACAGATGCGCTGGGTCGGTTTTGTTTAACATTACCCTCAAACGACCTGTTTACGGAACAGCATTTCCTTGAAGCAAAGGTGGGCGAGGAACGTTTAAGGAGGCTTTCTCCCAATCAGAAAAACGCGGTCGTTTCGACGCAAAGCGAGGCTGTTTTTCGCCTCTATCAATCTCATTATGAGAAACTATCCTCCGGCTTGGAAAAAGGCCGCATTATCAACCTTCAAACGATGGCCGACACGCGCGTGGACACCTTGAGGCCTCTTCAGGCAAAATCTACGATTGAGGAAACTGTGGTTTGGATCCTCGAAGATCTCAAACGTGATTCCCGTATTCTTGCGTGGATGAGAAAAAAGTAAGTTCAATTTGAAAGTTTTTTTGAAAGACAAGGTTGGCTTGAAAAGCTATGGTCGGGCAACTTTGAAAACTGAGGATATATGGAACTTATTGACGAATTATATGAGGCCTTAGAGCAAGGTAATACGGAACAATTTACCCAAATTTTGTTATCTCAAGAAAGCCATGATCTGTTTTTTGAAATTCAGGTCGATCATGACGATCCCGGGCAGCGTCGTACTTTTTTAAGCGCAGCAAAAAAAGCCTTACCTGCCAATTTTATCCGAGATTTTAAGTTAAGTAATAATCCATTCAATCTCGGAAATGTGGCATCCCTCTATCCAGATCAGATGGCGGACCTCTTTATGTCGCTGCTCATATGCGCCGTCGACGAAGACGATCAAGAGATGATGGCGACGCTCCACAAGGTTGAACCAAAAAATTCAGAAACGATCGTGCAATATCTCGATCAGTTGGGTCACTCACTGATGGCCAAAGGGGAGTATAAGAAGTCAATAGATGTTATCGATCTGGGCTTAAAGTTTGAAAATAACGTAAGCACAACAATTTTTGCGAATGCCTTATGGGTCAGCCAAAAAGACAACACAGGGTTCGAAATTGACAAAGAACGCAACCGTCGTTGGTTGGACATTTGTCTAAAACACGGCCCCGAAAATGCTGGCATCTTTTTTAATGCAGCATGTGTTTTTATGGAACACGAGGAGTACGATAAAGTCATCGAGAATATCCGAAACGCGATTCATTATGGCGCAGGACAAGATGGCCTAAACTCCTTTGCAAAAATGCGCGAGATGACCCAAGACGCGATGCTCGATCCAATTCGAGATCGTGTGGATGCCATTTTCAATACACCACCGATCGGCGTTAATCCCAAAGCGTGGTGGTCCGAATCGGATGGAGAATGGATCTTTGGTGAGAAAGATCAAAGCGGGAATTTTCAAGGTTTGGTGAGATACTGGAGACCTGGGGGAACTTTGGTTTGCGAGACCGAACACGTCGACGGTCAGCCTATGGGTAAATTTACCCGTTACCATGAATCAGGTGAAGTTTCTCGTGAAGGTCAACTCAACGGAAGTCAAATTGTGGGTGCAGATACGGCCTATCGCTCCTATGTATTCACCTCTGAAAAATCGATTCCCGAACAAGCCCCCTCAAATGTCCATTCCCTTGAGACCCATTGGATAGATGGAAATTTCAGTCACCAAGTCCTCCGCAATATCGATGGAGCCTTGCTCACACCCGATGGAGATCTGGTCCCTGAGAGACCCTCAAATGTTCCAGATGGTGCCTTCTTTTTAGCTAACTTATGGCAATCAGGGATCTACTCGGGCGATGCTTTGAAAATCGGTCTCTGGCAATATTTCGATCCCGACGGCGCTTATTTCAAAGAAGAATTTTATAGTAATGACGCCGATTATTTGTATACGATTTTACGATCCGATCGTACCGATGCCGCATTCGAAAAAGGCCTTTGGAAGGGAGAATGGATTGGTATTGTAAGTCTTCTTGATGAACACAAAAACGAGCTCGGCACCTTCGACTCAACCGGCGCAGATCTCATCCGTGACCCCAACCTTCTCCAATGGGTTCATGAAGTACGGGCCATCAATTGGGGGGATTTGGAGTCCGCTTACACCAACTCTGAATCTATAGAACAACATTTGCTCGTCTTCGGCGTCAGCGAAGACGACGATGAAAGAGAGAAGGCCCGTGGACATTTGTATTCCTTTATTTGTCATCAAGGCAGCACCTATGAAGCAAGTGCGGCCGCTATTCCTTTTCTTGTTCGACTTTCAGCACTCACTAAACATGATGACGTTAAAGTCCTTTCATTGATTTTAATCGAACACATGTCACTCATCCCACGTGGGAAATACGACAACTGGAGCGCCGAGGGCCATGTTTTTGAATGCACGACTGCGGTCTCTGGCGCGGCCTATGATTTAATCGCCCTATACACGCTTTCCACCAACGATGATCAACGCATTGCCGTTCTCAATTGTCTGGCCGGTGCCTTTGAAAATCCCGATGTCATTCGTTTTTTAAAAACCGAAACCGATGATGTAGAGGATTACGCCGTCCGTCTTGCCGCCCTGGGAAACTTTAAAGCGATCACGCCAGAACATTTTGCGAGCGTGGATTCGATGCCTCCCCTTCTCCAACTTGCGGTGGTTTATGGCGCAGCACTTTGGTGGGATGGGCCCGACCATTCAAATGGATTAAGCATCATTCTGGACATCTTGGACAACCAAGATCTAGACGCCTCGTTTCACAAATTTCCCTGCGTGGAAGGAAGTGTTATCGATGAATTAGCCTTCATGATTCAACCCGATGAAGCCTCGATTACCCACATCACCGAAAAACTCTTGGCTCGCCTGGACGAGGTCCACGGATTTGATGCCTGCTTAACCGTTGCCTCGGCCCTGCGTATCGTTTTCGCTCAGGAAGAATTTGCCATTTCCCAAGGAAAAGTTCTACGTGCTCTGGTCAACAAAGATGATCTATGGACGAATGAAAAAGGTGAGCCGATTCGGCTTCTCAACTTTATTGATATCTTAGAAGAATGGGAATTCCCTGAAAATCGTGAAGATCTCAAGACCTTCTCCGAACAATGGGCGACCGAATAGCTGCACCTCCCAGGTATTTTTGATCGAGCTGAAGCAACGAATCATGTTGCAATTTTTGCTGAGAATGATAAACCCTCATGAACTTAAACGGTGAAAAACATGTCAGAACATCACGACCATGAACATCATTATAGCGGCAATGGACACTACCCCGGAGCTGATACGCATCAATCCGGCTGGGTTATGTGGGTTACCCTCGCTGGGAGCTCAACTTTTATATCCTTTGTTTTGACCATCAGCTACCTCGTCGGAGGCAGTGTTGCAAAGAATGGCGCCATCGGTCTTTCCCCGACAATGATCGTTGGATGCTCTTTGGCGCTTAGTGCTTTTTTCTGGGCAATCGCGATCATCAACCCTTCCGCTCAGCCTAAATCCTAATTTTTTAGAAAATTTTCTTCTTGAAAAAAAAGGTGCATTCCCAAACTAAGGTTTGGGAATTCTTAGGGAAGTGCTGATCATTGCACTCCCGCTCACAGCGAACATCAACACCAAAGGATGAAATTTACCGGGCCCCATGATGGTCATTTCTCCAAGCCATAACTGATTTCCCGTCGCGCCTTGCCAG
>JALSKP010000151.1 GCA_026988815.1 Myxococcales bacterium
TCGCCCACTTGGTCATCGCCGCCGATGCGCTCAGTGGAGCGCGACCCGGTGCTCGTCGCGAAATTCTTGAGACCTACGTTCAACGTCTCAGAGACTTGGAAAAGATTTCTTCAGAATTCAAAGGCGTGGAAAAAAGCTTTGTCGTTCAAGCCGGGCGAGAGATTCGTGTCATGGTCGAGAATTCGAAAGTGAGCGATGATCAAGCCTATGTTTTGAGCAAAAAAATTGCCCAAAAAATCGAAGAAGAAATGACCTATCCAGGTCAGATCAAAGTGTGCGTGATTCGAGAAACACGCGCGATTGATTACGCAAAATAACTCTTAGCTGACGAGATAAAAATGAAAAGTACTGTCCTAGAAGATCTGGACCGACGCGGTCTTATTTTTCAGATTACCCACGACGAACTTGACGAGACCTTACAAGACTCGCAAACCCTTTATTGTGGTTTTGATCCGACCGCCGATTCCCTGCACGCCGGTAGTTTATTATTGTTGATGGGGCTTGCAAACTTTAGGCGTCATGGGCACAAACCTGTTGCCTTGGTAGGCGGAGCGACTGGGCTTATCGGTGATCCAACGGGAAAGTCAGATGAGCGTGTTTTGTTGACTGACGATATTTTAACCCAAAACGCGGACGCGTTGGGAATTCAAATCCGAACCATTTTAGATCGTGCGATGGGGATGCATACGCAGTCTTTGGTCTCGACGAAGGGGACTGATATTCCGATTGTAAATAATGCAGATTGGATGAAGCCATGGTCTTTTATCGATTTTTTGCGCGACGTGGGTAAGCACTTTCGTGTCAATGCGATGATGCAAAAGGACAGCGTCAAATCGCGTCTCAACGAGCGCGAGCAAGGCATTAGCTACACCGAATTCAGTTACATGCTCATCCAGGCTTATGACTTTTACCACCTCCTAGAAAACGAGGGTTGTGTGCTCCAGATCGGCGGCTCGGATCAATGGGGTAATATCACAGCTGGAACGGATTTAATTCGACGCCGTACTTCCAAATCTGCGTATGGTTTGACCTTTCCGCTGTTGATGACGGCTGACGGAAAGAAGATGGGAAAGACGGAAAGCGGGGCATTGTGGCTTGATGCCAACAAAACCAAGCCCTACGTTTTTTACCAATATTGGGTTGGGCGTGATGATTCTCAGGTTGTCGATTTACTAAAGAAGTTTACTTTTATTTCAGTCGATGAAATCGACGAGATGGCGAAAGCGGATAACCGCGGTGAACTCCAGCGCCGCCTGGCCTACGAACTAACGTGGTTGGTTCACGGGAAAGATGTGGCCGATACGGTGGTTGCGGCGAGTAAAATGCTATTTGGTGCCCCGATTGAAAATCTCTCTGATGAGGATCTGGCGTCTCTTTTTGCAGACGTTCCATCGACGCAGATCAAGCGCGAAGATTTGGAGAATGGCATTGGATTGCTTCAACTTTTTTCGGATACGGGTTTACAAAAATCAAATGGTGCGGCGCGACGACTTGTTGAACAAGGTGGGGCCTATATCAACAACAACCGAATTAGCGATACGGATCGCGTGGTAACGATGGACGATCTTGCCAGTGAATCGATGTTGGTTTTGCGTGCAGGTAAGAAGAAATACCATTTGATAAGCGTTTCCTAATATTCCTTTATTGGGGTTCGTGTTGGAGAGAAGGACTAAAGAAAGGTCGTCGCCCAATTCGAAAACATGTTTACCAATCCTTTGAAGAGGGCAAAGATGAAAACAATGATGATGATAACGTAACGTAAAAAAGCGGTTAAGAAAGAGACGACTCTGTCAAAATTATCGTCAGCGAGTTGATCGAATTTTTTAGTAAGATAGCGGAGATTCTCTTCAAGCTTTCCGGTCTCTTCTCCAATTGCAATATAATCGAGTATTTCAGGATCTAAACCTTTCATCACACTCAAACATTGTTCGAGTGAGTATCCAGCTTCTAATGCTTCAATACTTGCGTCGATGTATTTTGATAAGCGAGGATTATTGGACGCCTCGGCGGCGAGCTCGATGGATCTTGACATGTCCATTCCCGCACGAAGAGATTGGCGAAGGTAGCGCGTAAAGTTGGCCATGGAACGGTATCGAATCGGTTTTGAGATCAAAGGGACGTTCAATAAAAATCGGGTTCCCAGATCTCGAATCGACATATCCACCGGGACTTGCAACCACCCCCAAATCATAACGAGCTGAATACCAATAATACTGCCAGCCTGTAGTCCCCCGGTAACGAGTGCAGGTTTGATAACATCCCACGCACTACCGTCGGCCAAACCATTGGCCATGACGACGATAATCTGAAAAAGAATCGTTGTGAAACCGATCAAAACAATTGAGGGAGCCAGAGCGTAGGCAAATTTCTTTCTACGTCGGTCTCGATCTCCGAAGGTTTTGCCTTGTTCCCTAAAAGTAGGAACCAATTCACCTTGTTCTTCGGCCACAAGTAACATTTTCCTAGAGACGGCATCCAGCAGGCCTAAGCGCGTAAAAGCTTCCCCCAATTGGTCACCATATTGAATGACGGAGGAGCGTAGCTTTGACACCATTTTTTTATCGAGTCGTTGACGAATCATAAAGTCAAAAATTCTGTCGTATCCAACGCCCGCCTCGAGACCGTCGGCAAAAAGTTTACACATTTTCTCCGCTTCAGTATCGGTAATGTAGGTAGAACTTTCCTTTACAAGCGCTTTTTTTCCCGACTCGCCGACGTCAGCATAATGCATAATTCTTCTCTCTTTGCTTGAGGAGAGAGTAGCTGTAAATATTGTAGAACACCAGGATTTGTTCAAAAGGGAATTTTAACGCTTATAATGGGGTTTCTTTCATAGGCACCAACGTGGACCGTCCGGACGGATCTCTATTTTCGATTGAATTGGTTCGCAATTAAGATATCTTGTTCAATAGGTGAAGTTATGAACGAAAAACAGAAATCCATGATCGGTTTAATGAAGGAAATCCTTCAGAATGACTACGTCGCTTTTAGCGTTCGCGGCTATTCGATAAGCGAGCAACTTAACACAGATTCGCTTTGCCGACTTAGTGCACATTTGGTCAACGCCGATGGTAGCGAACTGGTTGTTGAAGGTGAGGGCGTGGGCTCTATCGACGCCTTGTTCAACGGTCTAAGCGCGCGTCTAGCAGGGGAGTACCCCTCGATTGCATCCATCGACTTTTCCCAGTTCGAAATCAAAGCCCTGCTCACGACTGATAAAAGCTCAAAAGCCGAAGCCGAAGCCGTTGTGGGTGTTTTAAATAGCGAAGGCAAGGAATTTATTTTTCGTTCCACAGCAACCTCAATTAGCCGTGCGAGTATTGAGGCCGTGGTTCAGGTCGCGGAGTATTTCGTCAATTCTGAGAAAACCTTCTTTAGGTTAAAAGAAATATTGAACCACTATAAAGAGATTGGCAGAACCGATCTTGTTGAAAAATATACAGGTTTAATGTCTAGGGTTGTTGAAAATACCTCCTATAGTGATATTGCTAATCAGGACTCAGAAAGGAAAGTAAAGTGAAGATTAAGGGCATGGCGTTATTTGGATTTTTACACCACAAGCATCGTTCTGGACCAATCAAAAGAAACCAATTTGGCCAATAATGATGTCTCGAGTTGGTGTTTGGAACAAACGAGTTCTCTCCTAGGCGGAATCAACGCCACCCCAGGAAGGAAATCAACCTGCAACTGATTCACTAGCGTGATCCGTTTCTGAGGACACAAAGTAGTGTGATCCTTTTCGGTGGGATTCTGATCCCCTCTCCCTTTGGGGGAGGGTTAGGGTGGGGGGACTTCGTTTTAGCTTGTGGGTTTATTGGCTTCGGCCTTGACCTAGTTAAGTTGTTGAACTTATTGAACCACTTGCTTGTTTGATCGCCCTCACCCCAGCCCTCTCCCAGAGGGAGAGGGCGTTTCTCTTCCGAACAAAAATCCCCTCGAATACCACAAGGACACAATGAATGGTCATACTAGAATCCCACCGTTTTTGATCACACTA
>JALSKP010000152.1 GCA_026988815.1 Myxococcales bacterium
TCGAAACCGTTTGCGTAAACGCTATCAAGTTTTGCCAAGGGCGAACGTTTGTATTTTTTTGCGTTCAAAGAATAGGACTTAGATTTACCATCTGAAGAGGCAATAACGATATTTTTCTTCGTTAGAATAAGTATGTCGAGCTTACCATCCTTATCGAGATCTTTAACCAAAGCTGCAATGGGTGGCGCTTTAAGTTCGATTCTTCCGAGGCCTACTTTTTTTGAACGTGATCGAATTGCGACAGCGTTTCCATCTTGTAAAAGAGACTCTTCCGCAGTTCCATCCTTATCAAAATCGAACATCGTTTCGCCAGACAAAATCGATGCGTCTTCGGCGTCGATTCCCGGATTAAGCGGAGTACTGACTTCTTCGGTATCGGTGGACGCGGCTAGCAGTTCGCCGCTAGAACCATCAAAACGAGCCCACATTTTCCCATGTCTACATTCCAAATCCGCCTTTAAATCTCCATTCACATCACCGGCTCTACAAAAACTAAAGCGCTTGTTGATTTTACTCGACCAGGCCAGTTGGAGATCGTGGGTGAACACCGAAATGTTTCCACCATTAACGCACGCAATATCGTTTTTACTATCCGCGGTAAAATCTGCAACGAGGACTTGCGTACACCCTTTTTTATGAAACGCAACCGGATCACTTGCCGTATTGAGAACGAACATGGGTTTTCCCGCTCCCACCACATCGGGCTTACCATCACCATCCATGTCGACAAGAAAGGCGCCTTTCTTATGCTTCCCTTTTGACGCTTTCCAAGAATACACACGCGTCGGTGCTTTTTCTTTCCCGATAAAAACGAGATTACCGCCAGCCAAAATAACCGCCGGGACATCGTCGCTAGCCCAGTCAAATAATTGCTGAGCGGAAACGGTAGAAGAAAATCCTAAACCCAAAATTAGAGCCGAAAGGGAGATTAGTTTTTTTGATCGTTTCATGAATGAACCTTCAAAGGTGTTATGAAGTTGTTCTATAAAATGATGGGCTGAGAAACAAGGCATCTAGACACTTTTTCCCTTAATCAAAGAATTGGATAGTGTGATCCGTTTCTGAGGAATGGAAAGTGAATTGTAGCCCGGTACCGGGATAAAGGTGGGACCCTACAAAGAAAGAAAATACCTCAGAAACGGATCACACTAAGAATTGGAGGAGCTATTCTTCGCCGTCTAAGATTTGAAGATGTCCCGGGAAACTGAGTATGCGAGCCCGAGGAGAAGACCGCGTTTTGGAGGTTAGCATTATCCATCGGAGGTCTTCAAAGGTGATATCCATTCTTACACCTGCGGTCGATTCCAAGACAAAAAACGCCTCGTCAATACTAATAGGGGTTCCGCGATCAAGACACCAGCTCTGGTCGTGCTGACGATAATACTCACACCGAAGATCTATTTCTTGTTCGATCGCCTCAATGACAATCGCCCTAAAAGCGCCTTTGTCCTGACCTCGCACGAAACGCAAATCTGCGTTGGATTCTTCATAAGGCAAATCCACACGGGCGATCCAGTCACTCATTTTTTCAAGTTCGTCCTCCAATATCGACAGCGTCGTTGCAGGGAGTGCTCCCTCCACCCGTAAAAGCAGATCATGGCTATTGGCCGAGGTTCCGCCTTTATCAAAAAGTTCGTCCAAAATTCGTAAACTTAGATAACAATGGGCGATATCTTTGGCGTTCGAAAACAACAAAGGAGAAACATCGTCGCCATAGGGAATGGGTGAAAGCTCGCGCGGAAATCGTCCCTCAAACCAATTTTGTTCTCCTTTCATTGTAAAAAATCATGACGTAAATCCAACGCTAAATTTGCGTCTTTTAACGTTAAATAGTTGTAATCCTTACCAATTACTCGCAATATTTCGCTGTATCTTTCTTTCTTTTTTTCCCACGATATCGCAAGATCAGGTTGATGTTCAACCAATCGAGGATGGTCCAGATCTTGGGCATCAACAAAGTCGATCGCATGAAACTCAAGGTTGATAAGATCGGGATGAGCCAGTTTTAATGTCGGATATAGAACCTTGAATGTCGGTGCATTCAAGAGATGTAGGCTTGTTCCAATGATCGGAAAACGTAGACCGGGTAAGGTGCATATGGGAATCTCGACCGGTGTTTTTGTGGCCTCAGCGGACCGTTTCCAAAAGGCTCGTGGTGATGCAACGTAGGGTGCCGTTGGAGCAATGAGAGTCTGGGGCAACGCCATTGATGAACGGCTTTTACCACCCGATAGTTTCCGCCAACCCATGACCGCCCCCTTGGCCATGTAGTAGGGAGGACAGGGGAAAACCGATGAGTCGTAGGCGTATCCCAGTTCAGCCAAGATCGACATGATGGTCGTAGAAATATTGTACCCTGGTGTACGAAATCCGACTGGAGCAGTTGAGCTAAGTTCGCCTATCGCTTCGTGTCCTCTTTTTATATCTTCACGAATGTCCTGTTTACTGAGATCGCGTAGTCCGTACGTATGACTAAAGGTGTGGTTGGCTAACTCATATCCAAGACGGCTTGCCTCAAGGAGAAACCTTCGGTGCCGTCGGACATCCTTTCCGATCACAAAAAGAGTAAGCGGAATATCTAGGGAAGAAAAGAAATCGAAAATTCGCGGCATCGCGAACTGATGGATGATGTCTTCTTTTTCGGATTCACACGGCTCTAAACCGTGAATTTCGTGGTAACACCAAAGCGAGTCAAGATCGATTGAAACGCTCGCAAATCTCCTAGCCATTATCGATGTTTAACGCGAATAACCCAGAAAAGTTGGCCGAGATTTTTTAGAACACCAGGCACTCGATTTATGAGGTTGATGGAAGGGGGCCTCTTCTCAGCAATGGTGACCGGAATTTCCTTAGATCGAAATCCCATCCGACTCGTGCGAATGACAAACTCACTCGCAAAAAGATCTTTTTCGACCACGCATCTATCCACAACCTCAAGAAGACGAGACTTTCTCAATGCCTTCAAACCATGAGTATCGGTTCCTTTGAAGCCAAGGAAAACGCGTAGCATTGAGTTAAGGGTAAAGGTCGCAGCCTTCCGGTAAAGCGGACGTTTATCCCTGGATGTGTCCAAGGCTTTTGAACCCACAACAAGATCGAAACCGTTTTTTTCGATTTCTTCAATAGCACGAATATAGAAATCGACGTCGCATAGATCGATCTCGTCACAAATGACCAAATCTGCCCGCGCTAACAAGATTCCCTTTCTCATCGCGAGACCGTAATTGGGCTCGCCGACGGAAATCAAACGGACGTGGGGGTTCGATTTCATTATTTCTTCAACGATTGGAATCGTATTATCCGTTGACCCATTCTCACTTAAGATAATCTCAAAACTCCGATCGAAATCAGGTTCATTTTTGAGCTTCTCGCACAGGTCGGCAATCGATGCCGAAACTATCCCTTCTTCATTGTAGATCGGAATTACGATCGAAAGCGATGGGACGCTATGCGTTGATTTTTTCGTTTTTGACGTGGGCTTTTCCTTTGTTTTTAGTGTCGCTTTTTTGACCGTCGAGCGGGGCGTTTTTGTAGGACTTTTTTTCTTCCTAAGCGATGTCTTTCGAGTTTTCTTCGCCCCTGCCGTGGATTTTTTTAAAACCTTCTTCTTAGATCCAGTCGCCTTTTCTCCTTTTTTCGCAGGGGGCTTTTTCTTCACTGCAGCTTTCTCGTTTTTTTTCGCAGAAGATTTAGTAGCTGTTTTTTTAGATTTGGACTCTTTCTTTTTTTTCGTCGCCATTTTAACTTTCGGTCGTAGGGGTATCGGGTTGATTTAAAAAACGGTAAGCGAAGTAAAAAACTGCGATATTAATTAGAAGCAAAACGAAGGCGATCAAAAGTAAAGTTGATATGCCATCTTTGCCAAAATCGCTTAATGCGAATCCAACCAATGAGAAGGAGGGAATCGTCAAAGGAAGAAAAAGAAGAGCGATCATCTTTTTCGAAATTTTTTCTGTTGTTTTCATAATCTCAGCCAACGTTG
>JALSKP010000153.1 GCA_026988815.1 Myxococcales bacterium
TTCCCCCATTCCTAACCATTCGTTTTTATCATTTCCTGCGAGTTTTTTGAAAAATGGAATGGCTTTGCCTGGTGCACCAAAATGGGAATAAGCGAGTACGATATCTTTTCGCGCTTGTTTGATGATGCTTTTATGCGATCCAACCTTGGGTGACTTTTTAGCAATCTTCATCGACTCCATGAATGTATCAAGCGCTTTTTCTTTCTTTTCAAGATTGAAATAGCACCAGCCTTCTTTGTATCGAGCGTAAGCATAAACCGACGATTTTTTGTACTTTCGAACGCGCTTATACGCCTGTAGAGCACTCTCCATATCGTCCTTATCGAAGAAGTAATCTCCAAAGGCGAGCAAAACATTGGGCAAATAACTCGACTGGGGATAATCGGCGATAAGGAGTTTGAATACATCCAAACCTTTCTTTTTCTCTCCGGTCTCCATGAAACTTGTACCTAAGAAGAAATACACTTTATCCAAGCGTTTGAAGGTGGGGTAGTTACGAATAATCTCGGCGTAGAGCTCGATATTACTCTTCCTGAGTTTCTTGGACTCTTGTAGGAATTTACCCATTGTGGTTTTACAAGACTCAGATCGCCCTTTTTCACCTTTATCCGCCAAGGCAAAACATTCGTCTTGCTTAGAAAACGCTTTTTTCTCGTAGCTTTTTGACTTACTCCAATAGGCCTCCGCGAGGTTGAAAAGGGTTTGAGGACGATCGCGATGATCTTCGGGCATTCTATCGATGAGCCGTTTCAAACGAACAATAGACTCATCTAAAAGCTTAACGCTTTGAATTTTTTTCTCCGAAACAAACACCTTTACCGGTGCTTTGGAGGTTTGGACTTTCTTTCGCGTTTCCTTAACGACCGTCTCACCACCAACTTTTATCTCTTCTTTATCATCCTGGGCGTATCCACTTATGGATGCCAGAGAAATAATAAGTAGGGACATAATCCCCAACACTTTTGATCTATAATCGCAATTGCCTTTTGAATTAAAAGCCATCTTTGCACTCCTCTTTGATAATCTTTTTTGCATTATCGTTTACATTCTGAGTTAATATTAAAGGTGTAAAACCCAACTTCATCACGCCAATATTCGCCGTCAAAAGTCCAATATAACTCCTCATCCGACACCTTCACGTCACCTGCATTGGTGACATTTGCCTTCACCGCCCCCTCATTTAAGAGGTCAGTTTCAATTTGGCCGCGTTGTGCCTTTGCGAGCTCAACCATAATTTTTTCTTTCTCCAACGCTAGATCGTCTAGTTCACGTGAGACGCGATTCAAACGTTCCGAGGCAATCGTTCCTGCATCGCTTTTGGCAAAAGAAATAGCAGCTATCGATTCCTGATTTAGAAAATCACCAAGACTTGAATTTTTCCACGCACTTGGCTTGTCGGCGATCTTTGCGATCTCCTTTTCTATAGACAGAATCAAACTCATTTTGTTCCTTATCTGCTTATCACTCAATGCAGCACCAACGATCTGACCCATCGCTTTGGATTCAGGTTCGTCCATCTGCTTTCTCATCCAGTTAAACATCTCTTCAGGATTTTCTCCGTACTGGCCCGTGATTGCATCAATCTCTGTAACCAAAGGCTCGTACTCGTACTCGAATTCATCGAGCTCGTTGCGAGAACGTTTGTACTTGCAATTATAAAAGTAGATAACGGATGCCAAAATCGGCCCTTCTGGAAAATACTTATCCGAGAAAAAGGGTGAGTTAATGGAATGGAGATTACCCAAGGCTTTATTAAATAAATCAACCTGGAAATACACCCAACTTGACTCAAACAATGCTGTCGGCCAGAACTCCGTATTACGCTTCAACTTCCCAAAATATTTTAGAGAAGTATTGTAGTTTTTCGCGTTCTTCTTTCCACCCACCGAGTAGAAAACACGCGCCATCGCAAGATTGGCAAGATCGAGAAGTTTCTTCTCGTCCTTCTTCAAGGTTCTCTTCGATTGCGCACTCGTCAAACTACGCAACACGTCTTTAAACGCATCAACGGCCGGATCAGCCTCGTAACTAGAAACGTAGGTAACACCGGCGATGTAACGCGCTTTAGCGTAGTCGGGACTGCCCGGCTTGACCTGTGATAACATCTCAATCGCGGCTTCTACATCAAGTTGAGAATAGAGGTGACGACCCACTAAATAGGCATATCGATCACGGTACTTTTTAGGAACATCGTTCGGAAAAAATTTATTGTATTTGGCCAGTTGCTCCATCACCACAGGATCTTCGGGCATCACATCGGTAAGAAGAACCAATCCATTTAATGTAGGTAAAAAATAGGGATGCTCTTCCCCTTTCTCCACCACCTGAGAAAAATAACTCAATGCTCCCTGGTACAAGCCCATTTTAAAAAGGGTTTTTCCCAATTCATACTGCGCTTCCGGCCAATAAGGCTCCGCCGTTAAATCCTTTTCTTCCAAAACTTTGAAAAACAAAAGACTAGCCTCATCGTATTTACCCGATTTATAAAGTGACTTCCCTTCGGCAATGAATTTCTGAACCGGGCTTGCTTCTTTTACCGCTTCAACTTCATCTTCCCCAAAACTCATTCCATCTTCTTGGGCTATTGCAGCCGTTGAAATGAGACAAAAAATGAAGACCCACAACCAACTTCGGCGAATCATATCTACTCCTTAAGGCGATCTGCTGTTCCTTGGAACACCATCATTAATTTCTTTTTTCTTACCTGAGCGCCTACGCTACCCGAGGCTCGCACAGAGCGTCAAGCAAGGGAACCTACGCATTTCAAAAAACCCCTTTTTATCCAACAAAAATTCCCCAAAAGAGGACTTCGACCACACCTCCCTTCTACAGAGCAAAAAAAGATCGCTAAAAAGCGATCTTCACAGAACGATCTCGTCTATCCCTTAGAATTCGTGGGAAGGTTTCAAGTCTTTCAAGGGATCACTTTTTCCCGAAGAAAACTCAGTTTTGGGTCTACGGGCCGCCTTTGCTTCCAAATCTTTGATCTTCAAAATTTCACGGTGTTTGCGAATCGAATCCAAATTCTCAAATTCAACCAACAATGCGAGTTCCTTCGAATCCAGAACTTCAAACTCCAATAAGGCGTCAGCCATAAGATCCAAAAGATCGCGACGTTCGCGAAGTAAAGATTCTGCGACTTCATATTGGGTCGTGATAAAACTCTGAATTTCTGAGTCGATCAACTGCGCGACCGATTCCGAATAAGAAGATACCTTCGATCCACCACCCATTCCTGGAAAGGGATTAATCGACTTCGAAGAATAGGAGACCGGACCCAGCTTTTCACTCATCCCGTAATCGCAGACCATCTGACGAGCGAGGTCCGTCGCTCGTGCAATGTCACTTGATGCGCCGGTGGTAATGTGATCAAAGACCAACTTTTCCGCAGCTCGACCACCCATCATTATAGCCAGATACTTCAATGCAAAGGATTTCGACTGAATATGTGCGTCTTCGGCAGGCAATTGTTGGGTGATACCCAAGGCTCGACCACGCGGAATAATCGTTACTTTGTGGACCGGATCTGTGCCATCTTGGAGCATCGCAACCAATGCATGACCCGCTTCATGAAAGGCCGTTATCGCTCT
>JALSKP010000154.1 GCA_026988815.1 Myxococcales bacterium
TCTTGAGTGCCGCATAGCCGCCGTGTTTTTCGTAAACAGGTAGGGTATAGGCTTTTTCGATATCGAAATTTCTACTGAGGAATTTTTCTTCCATGTTGATTCCTTATTCTAATCTTGCAAAGTTCTGGGGTCGGGAAGAGATTCTAACTTCTCATTGAGTTGCCTCAACATCAATGTCAACGCGCCTTCACCGTCCAAATTTTCGTAATAGGTAATTTCGCCATCAGACGAACAAACCTGAGCCATCGGAGCGGTTCCGCACGAGGCTAGACACTCCACTTCTTTGAGAGAGAAATTTCCGTCGGAGCTTGTTTCTCCCATTTTTATACCGAGCTCCTTTTCGAGTTTTTCGATGAGTGCGTATCCACCTCGAATGGCACAACTTAAGGTTGTACATACTTCGATGTTGCATTTTCCACGAGGCTGCTTGTCGTACATTGAGTAAAAGGTCGCAGTACTCAATATTTGAGCCGAATTGATTTCCATCTTTTCTGCTAGAAACTGCATGACTTCTACGGAAATCCAGCCGAATTCGGTTTGAGCCATATGTAGAACAGGCAATAAAGCGGCTAGATTGTTAGGGTATCGACCCAATAAATCTTTAAAATGTATTTCTGCCGAATCGGAAAATTGTAAGGCCATAGGTCTTCCAAGCGAAAAGTTAACAAAAGTCGTTTTTTGACTGCGACTGAGCGCCCAAGCTATGATCTATCCCCTAAAATTGTCAAATGAGAAGTTCAGAATTTGGGATTCTAGCGATGTTGGGTTCCGTGATTCTCGCCCGTCAACGGACTAGTATTCGTGGACCACGCTGAGATCATTTTCGATGATCGAGAAGCGTGAGGATCTACTCTTCTCGCGACTTAATGCGATGAGGTCCTTTGCTGCGTTTTCAACAGAGCTCTTGATGGCAACGCAGCTGATTTTGGGAAACCAACCGTGTCCCTCTTTGTCTCTGCCGGTCCAACCTTCCAACATTTGGATTTCTGACTGAATATTCTTCAAATCCTCCATCTCACACACGCCATAAAGAATTCCGCCTAAAGAGATGAGGTTCACGTTAAAATAGGTTTTCAAGGTGGAAACGATTAATCCAAAGCTTCGCAACGATGCGTAGAATTTAATAATATAGGGATGCTCAGTGCGTTCGATACAGGACACAAGATCGGGTAGATGTCGGACTTTTCTTGATTCTTCATGTCTTGTGAGTGCAGCGCGTGTCCATAAACATGCCCGTTGTTCGTCCTTACTCAACCCATCGGACAACATTAGCGCTTTTTGCCGCTGGTTTTCTTCGACCTCTCCATTCTCATTTGTTGAATAATAGAAATCGGAGGGGCTACCGTAGGTACATCCTAACACCTCCAACACCTCTTGGTCTTTTTTGCTCAAGACCTGCTTAGAGACATAACGCGGGCCGTTTTCCCGGCTTGCACTATATAGTATATCGACCAAATTTGGAGCGTCTAAGGTGTCTAGTTGAAGAATAGAACATCCCAAATAATCGTATAAATCCGACCTTCCCAACGATACTAGAGCCGTCGGTAGAAAGCGTTGGCTTCGCTGGAGGAAGGATAGAAATTCACTACTTTCATCCGGTCGGACAAGGAGAAGGTCACAACAGGAAATCTGCTCTCCTTCCATTTTTTCAAATTGAGGAGGAAGAGAATTGATTTCTGCTTGGGATAATCCATAAACGCCGATGCTTTTTTTACACCCAATAACGTCAAGGAAATGCTGGGAGTCTTTCGCGTTCGTTGCCGAAGTCGAAAAGTGCTCGGCAAGCGAAGAACTATTTCCGCCATCCAAAGTCAGCGTTTCTTCTGCCAAGCTTGGAAAGAAAGATTCGATAGTAGATAACACCGTCGCGATTGAGGTTTGCGTGGTAACGAAACTCCAGTGCGGCGGAATTCTCGTGCGTTGGGAAGCATCGCCAATCACCAATACATGGCAATCTTCGCCGACGGCTCTTCCCAGTTTTGCAAGTTCGGAGGGATTCAGGTCTACGAAAACGGCGATATGGGGTTCGCTTTTAAACAAGCTCAGTTCAGCTGCCGAAAATGTAATCGCGTGTTCGGCCGGGATGCCGCTTTGGTTGAGGCTTTTAGAAAGGAAATCCCCAAAAGAGAGGTCGGAAGAAAAAACGAGCGTGGTCACTATAAGTAGTCCGATTCGCCGAGGAAATAATAAAACCGTTCACGTCCCAAACGTTTAAAACCTAAGGAACGATAAAGAATCGATGCGGGTGTATTGCCTTGATACGCTTCAAGGTCGATCCCACAAATTGTATGATCACTTTCTGCGAAATCGAGAAGGTGGTTGATGAGGGCTTTTCCATATCCCTTGCGGCGCGATTCTGGCGGAACATATAGTTCTTCAATCCAAATCGATTTACCAGCGAACTTTAACGACATTGCCATGTTAACAAGGAGAACGCCAACGACGCTTTTCTTTTCTCGGATGACCCAAATGATCGTCTTCGGATCTGGACTCAAAGTGATTTTAATGGCGACCTGCGCCATTTTAATCAATTCCTTGAGTGGGCGGTCGATACCTTGATTCGCCATGTCGTCGTGAAATAATTTGCCTAATTGAGCGGCATCTTCAGGAGATGCAAAGGTGACTTTCGACATGGGCCGAGTGTACTTTAAATTTTACAAAAGGGAAGATGCATCAACTAGAAAAGGCATCCAAAATGACGATAACTTTTGGCTTACGATCGCAGTATTTTCGAAAGAAACGTCTTGCCAGAATATCTATTTCTCTTTTGGGTCCCTCTTCCATCCCTTTAAAGGCCTTCATGATGAAGTCTGCGCATTCAATAAGAACCTCCTCTTCATCAATGCTCACACCGAAAACACCAGCGGCTTCGATGAGGACGCGTTGAGGAAAATCATTTTCGAGTTCCGCATAAATCGCCAAGGCTCCGACACTTCCTAGCGCTCGTCGGTCACTTAGAACGCGATTGTCGACCTCTCCGGCTAAGTCGCCTTCAACAACAATTTCCTTGAGGTCGATCCTTTTCCCCTTTCTAATATCCTTACCAACAAGAACTGTATCGCCATCTTCAAGGAATAAAACATCGTAACCCGCTTTACGACCTAGATCTGCGTGGCGAGTTCTCGTGATAAGATCGCCATGAATAGGAACCAGCCATTTGGGTTGTATAATAGTCATCAAGGTTACTAATTCATCCGAGTAAGCATGACCTGAAGTATGGATGTTCGCATCACTTTTGGTTATCACCTTCGCGCCCCAGTTATGAATCTGTCCGCTCATATCAGTGACCTTGGGGCCGTTCCCTGGAATGACGCGTGCGCTGAAAAGAACCGTATCCCCGTCTTTGAATTTTAACAAAGAATGACCGCCAAACGCGGCGCGGTTAAGGGTTGCCCGTTCTTCGCCTTGCGTTCCGGTTACCAAAAGTACGATTTCCTCGTCCGGGTAATTGAGCACGGTCTTACTCTTTAGCCAAACGTTTGCAGGTAAGTTTACATATTTTTCCTCTTGGGCAATGCGTAAGTTTCTCTCTAAACTTCTGCCAAGAACACCTACTTTTTTACCTAAGCTTTCTGCGATACGAATCACTTCCGCCGCTCGTCGGGTATGGCTTGAGAACATGCCGATGATGATTCGACCTTGCGCAGCAGAGAGGATTTTATCAAGGGTTTCTACGACCTCTTTTTCGCTGGCAGTCGAACCTGGAACACCGGCGTTGGTACTATCACCAAAAAGAATATCATAAGAGGCGCCATTGGGGAGCGCCATTCTATTGAGTTCCGTTACAGATTCTCCCGGACAATTTGCATCGATTTTCCAGTCACCCGTGAAAAGAAAATTCTTCTCGCCGATAGACATCCGAATCGCAAGAGCGCCAGGAATAGAATGGTTCACGTGAAAGAATTCGAAACTAAAATCGGTGTCGGCAAAGACATCGCCTGCTTCGACGATTAAAAAATCTGCGAACCCAGCGACTT
>JALSKP010000155.1 GCA_026988815.1 Myxococcales bacterium
ACGTATTCGTCGACAGATTTCCAGGTCGCCGAATCGGAGGCTAATACTATACGTTTTTGCTCAACGATGGCCTCCTGCATGAAGACCGAAGATTGCCGTCGGATGCTTTCGACTTTTTCAAATTCATCGACCACAAGTTCGATGGTCTTTGTCATTTCACGCACGAGACCGGCGATGCCATCGGTGGCTTCGTCGTTTATCCAGAAATGAGAATCAAAAAGTCTAGCGCTTGTTTTATGCAAGGCCTCATAACGTCGCATTGAGACGGTTTCTTCCCTGACGGCGCGACAGACACTGAAGAGGTCAGAAATTCCGCGGACCAAATCGGGATTTCCAATACGCGAATAGAAGGATTGGGAAACCGGTTTTTGACTCGCGTATTCATCGGTGACAAAAGGCGTTTTCCAAATCTGCATGGGATGAACGCGAACAGGTTCTTCGCCAGCGGTAAAGATCACAACATCGCCATTGGCAGCGATGCCATACCCGTGGCTTAGAATCGGATTTTGTATGGTTTTGGTAATCAGATTATAGGCCAACATGGTCACCAAACCGCTGACCGGTTCGTAGAAAACGAAGAGCACGTCCTCACCGTTGGGCGATCTTAATTTGCGTTTAAACTTTAGACCAAGGGGGCTCTCAAAGGTTTTATACTCATCGTTCTCTAAATAAAATCCGCCGGGGAAAATCACGCCGTGGTCTTCTGGAAGGCGTACGCAAGAATCAACAATGGCGTCAATTCTCTTCACCGAATTTGTTTGGGTATTGAAGATAAACCCTCGCCAGTCATCTTCTTTATAGGGTTTAATTTTAATGAGAATCAGACCGCCAACTTGCGCGAAATAAATTTGCGCATCATCCAAGGATTGGTTTTTTTCATCGACAAGTTCGCGATATATTCCTTGACCATCTTCGGTATTATTTTCGATTTTAATCGTTAAATCACCACCGATGGTTTCCACAAAAACGCTGTCGAGAATGTTAATATGAGGGTGACGTCCGTGTTCTACATTTTCGCGTTCGGTTTTTATCCATTCGAAATCATGGGACTCGGGGAGCTCGATATCGCGTTCGCCGCGATTATCAATATAGGAAACTTGACTACCATCTTCTGAAACCGCCCAGCGAAAAACACGGCGGTCATCAAGCCTGTCCCCGATCTGAAAACTGGCTAAGAGTTTACCATTTTTGTGGGTCAGCTGAACGAGTCGGGTTTCTTTGTAGAACCCGTAGAGCTCGTCGAAATCGGCTCTGAAACGCGATTCGGATAAAAAACTACCGGCCGTTGAGACCGAGTCCATCGCGTGTGCTTCACCTTCCTTCACCAAACGGTAGAGTGAGAAAACGTCTTCAACGACCGTGGTTTTTTTCAACCCGATGAAGACGTTATAGCCGAATAGCAGAAGGTCGCCGACTTGCACGATATCGCGGCCGACGCAGTTGTTTTCCGTGCGAACGCGTGTGCGAGAAACGACGGCCATTTCGGTTGAGCCGAACTCCTTGGTTCTTGCTTGATTTAGAGCCTTTGTTTTTTCTTCAAGGCGTGCACCTTGTTGCACCAGACGTTGACGAATAATGTCGTAGGCTCCGCCTTCCGAGACGGCGTCGTTGATAATATTGCTGGTTTGATTTTCGTTAGCCACGCGTGTTCCTTTCTTCTGACTTGCACATTTTTTATTTAAGCGATCTCGGGCAACCACAGAGGGTTGCCCCTACAATTTCAAAGCGTTGCCTATAATTTTACTCGGGCGACCACAGAGTCGCGCCCTACAATTCAATTCCGGTTGCGGTACAATTGTCAAATCGACGGCCTCACAAAGGGTTGTCCTTGCGGAAATAATACGTTTTTATACGGAATCGTTTTTAGCGTTTTCACCGGCGAATTTTTCTAACAAGGTTTGGAGGACGGCGCTTTTTCCGGCGAGTCCGTCGACGGCTTTTCCGATGGAAAGTGCCTTGCCGAAGTTGTCGAAAAAGTGCTCTTCGCCACCGACGATATCAATATGGGCTTTCTCTAAAGCGACGGCCAATATTTCAGCGTTCTCTTTGGCGATTACCTTACCTGCCTCGATTGAAGCCAGGGTTTCCTTGAGGGCGATTTCGAGGGCCATTCTGAACTCTTCGTGTTGACGCGTTTCGCCTGTCATACCGGCCATTGCCTCGAACTTATCGGTGAGGCCTTGAGCTTCGGCGACAAAGAGTGCTTTGGTAATCTCGGCGTTGGCCAAACCAATCTCACTTTTGGCCGATGCTTCGGCGGTGCCTTTGGCACGAAGAACGGCGGCGTTGGCAAGACCAAGTTCGCTTTTGGCGGACGCCTCTGCGGCACCTTTTGCCCGCAAAACTTCGGCGGCGGCGAGACCAATTTCGCTGGCGGCCGATGCTTGGGCAGCACCTCTAACGCGCAAGACGTCGGCTTCGGCTAATCCCGATGCTGCCTCTTCGGCTTTGACACCTTCGGCCAAAATTTTCTTAGCGTCGGCTTCCATGCTCGATGCTGTTAATCGTGCTTCTGCCAATGTTGTTATCTTTTTGGCTTCATGTACTGCAGCGCTTTCTTGTGCTTTGGCAGCAATAACTTCTTTAATTTTACTTTCTTCGGCATTCGCTTCGGCGGTAAGAACTTGGATCTGTTTCAAGCGTTCTGCCTCAGAAACTTCGCGAACTTCTTTGATGCGTTCCTCTTCAATGGCAACCGTTTTGTCGACCGCGATTCGTTCGCGAATCACGTTGGCGATTTCTTTCCTTTCGATCTCAACCGCTTTTTCGGCGAGTATTTTTTCGACGGAGACTTCACGCTCTCGGGCAACGATTTCAAGGTTACGTGCACGGGTAACTTTTTCTTGTTCGATGGCTACGGCGCGTTGTCGATTTTGCATGGCGACTTCGATTTCGCGTTGCTGATTTTCGGTTTGCACGGCCAAATCTTGGGCCACTTGAATGTGAGTGGACTCGGCTTTACGTCGTTCTTCTTGCTGAATCTTTTTGGTTTCCGCTTCTTCGCGTGCTTGGATGGAAAGAATTTCTCTTTGCTGACGCGCTTCGGCATCGGCTTGTTGTCGTTCTAGTTCAAGCATGGCCTCAACGGTTGTAACGTCTTTCTTTTTGATGGCCAGTTGCTCGTCGCGCTCAAGTTCGTTGGTGCGTATATTTTGAACGGCGGTAAGTTCGGTAATCTTTTTAATACCTTCGGCGTCCATGATGTTGGTGGGGTCCAAGGATTTTTTCGGCGTTTGCTCAAGATAATCAATGGCGACATCTTCGAGGATGTAGCCGTTCAAATCGTTGCCGATAACTTCAATAATCTTTTCTCGGAAGTCTTGGCGATCCTCAAAAAGGGATACGAATTCAACTTGTTTACCGACCGTTTTCAAGGCTTCTGAAAACTTGGCGGAAAAGAGTTCATGGACCGCAGCTTTGTCGGAGGCGCGACCGGCGCCAATCGATTTGGCAACCTTTAGAACGTCTTCTGCTGTTTCGTTGACGCGTAGGTAAAAAGCGACCGAGATATCGGCGCGCATGTTGTCTTCACAAATGAGTCCGTCGCTTCCTCGCCGGTCAATTTCGAGGGTGATGAGGGAAATCTTCATCAGCTCTTTTCTGTAGATGATGGGATAGACGAGGGCGCCGGTGAAGTGAACTTTCGGCGTTGCGCTCATGTCGTTGACGATAAGTGCGGTGCCTTGATCGACTTTGAAATAGAAGGCTTTAAAAAGGGAGGCCAGTCCCAGAACAATGAGTATGATTGCTCCAATCACGATAACGATGGGCATAAGTACGGTTAAATCAGCCATGGTATTCTTCCTTTTGCATTATAAAATCTTCTAAATCTTTTTTTCTCGGCGAGGCACAAGGCCACGCCCTACTAACCTGCGCGGTACAAGGCCACGCCCTACTAACCTGCGCGGCACAAGGCCACGCCCTACTAACCTGCGAGGCACAAGGCCACGCCCTACTAACCTGCGCGGCACAAGGC
>JALSKP010000156.1 GCA_026988815.1 Myxococcales bacterium
ATTGAGCTTCGATGCGCCGATATCGCGACGAATAATCAATAGCAGTATCGTATCTACTTTTACTAAATAAAGTCGATTCCGGAAATTCGGAATCCTCCCTTCTCAAACATCGCGCGAAAGACTAAATTATTCCGACTCCCTTCGGATGATAGAATGCGTGATGACTTCAAATTAGGGCGATTTAAAAAAGCCCCCTTCGGCTTGGATATCGTTTGGTTAATTCTGCCTGCGGCGATCGTTGCGATGGGGATGGCTTTTATGCCACTACGCAGTTGGGATTATTGGTGGCATTTATCATTTGGTAGAATGATAAATCAGACGCATGAAATGCCGCGTTTTGCCTACTTTCTCTACACCATGCCAGCCGATAGTCCTTCCTATGTTCAGGCTTGGATGTCGCAATGGGCTTTGTTTTCACTCCATGAAAGTCTGAGCCTCTACGGCATGATTATCCTTCGGAACGGCCTTGCGGCGGGCGCTTTTCTCATTCTTAGCTTGTGGGCGGCGAAGAGATCTCGCTCGGCGATAAGGGGAAGTATCTTGGCGCTGACCGTGCTTCCCTTTGGTTTTTTTATTATCGCGTTGCGTTCCCATCTCATGGCCTGGCCGCTAATTTTCATCGTCCTCCCTATTGCTTTTCGGGTGAGGACCAAGGGGGGCTCGCCTTGGACCTTGGTTGCTTTTCCTCTCGTTACGATGCTTTGGGTAAATTTACATGGCACCTTTTTGGTCCCTTTTCTGATTTCTCTTTCTTTTTGGGCCGATAGTTTTCTTCATCTCTTCATCAGGAAAAAAGAGTTCAGAAAAAACATCTTTATTGCTTTTTCCTTCAGCACGGTGAGCAGTTTGCTTGCGGTGCTAGTCAATCCCAGAGGCGTTGACGCCTTTCTCTATTTAGTAAACTTACGTAAGAAAGTTGTACGTTTAGAAATGGTCAGCGAATGGTTCCCCACAACGCCTTTTTTTCCTGAATTTTATGGCACTTTGTTTTGGATTCTCTTTGTGCTTTCTCTATTTTTGTTTTGGAGAAAACGAAAAGAAATTCTTTTCGCCGACCTCATTCTTTTCGTCGGATTTTCGTTTTTAGCGATGCTTCATTGCCGCGCCCTTATGTGGTTCTTTCTGATTTTCCCCGTCGTCATTTCGCCTTATTTTTCGTTGCCTCTTATTAAGGCAGACGAGGAAGAGCCTAGTCCTTTTATGTCTAAAGTGAATGTGGGCATTTTCCTGCTTTTAATCATCAGCGCAATTGCTGTTCAACCTTTCTTTAGCTTTCAACGCGAAATGATTTCCAAAGCCCAGGTCATGCCCGTGAAGACAACAGGAGATATGGCTGGGGTCATTCCCATGGATTTCCCAGATCGGTGGGTAGAGGAGATAAAGAAAATCAATCCCCATGCACGCATTTTTCATGATCATCGATATGCCGGATATCTTATTTATGCGCTCCAATCGGCAACGCCGCAACAAACTGTTTTTGTCGATAACCGTATCGAGTTATCCTCTCCCCAAACGTGGGCCCTTCTAGACGAAATTTCGGCAGGGCGCAGGGTCGAGGAACTGCGAAGATATGATGTAACGATAGTATTGGTTAAGAAATCCTCCCAAGCCCCATTGTTAGCCTATCTAGAAAAACGCAGCGATTGGAAAAAGCAAGGCGAAGATGCTTTTAATGCTCTGTTCGTCTATAATGGAAAAAAGGAATAGGAGCGTTTTAGGGCGATTCTGGAATGAGTTTTATCCGCCCTGTGACGTCTTTTTCAACGCGCCCCATTGGTGTTCTAGGATCATGTTCAAAAATCAAAATCGCGTCCAACTTGACGGCCTCGTGTAGGATATCTCGTTTTTCGCGCAGTGTTGTTAAGGGCTCCAAATCGTAACTCATAATATAGGGATCGCCCAAATGTGCCGACGTTGGAATCAGGTCGGCCAGGTAAAAGCAGGTGTTTTCTACGGTGCTGATTTTGCAAATCTGCATTCCTGGTGTGTGCCCAAATTGGGGGAAAACCTCAAAGCCCGGAAAGAGTTCCCGCGGCCCGTCGACAAGATTCAAGGGGGGGAACCCTCTGCGTCGAAAAAACTAAAATCGTTGATGCGATAGGAACCCGCGTCCCGCGCTGTAGCTCCGTGGGCCCAATCCCAATTACGTTTTTGAAGCCAATGTCTTGCCCCTGGGAAAGTGACTTTTCGTTCTCCCTGATCCTCAAAACAGAGTCCTCCGGCATGATCAAAATGCAAATGGGTGAGGACAACATCATCAATATCGTCGGGTCCTAAGTTGTGTTGGGCTAACGCATTTAGTAAACCTCTATCCTGGTTATGAATTTTATATATCGACTTTTCCTTGTCGCTCCAACGCGAGCCCATGCCCACATCTACGATCACATTTTTATCTTCGTATTGAACCAAAAGGCAACGGCAGGCGAGGTCGATGCGGTTCTTTTCATCTGCCGGCGTGGAGCGTGTCTAAAGTGGTTTGGGAATGATGCCAAACATTGCACCACGGTCCAAACCAAAGTTAGATTCAACAAGGAGGTGTATGGCTAAGGGGCGTTCGTTTTTTTTCATTATCGGTCCTTCTTTTCTCCAAGCCTAGTAAAAAGACGGAGGACCGGTTAGACAAAAAATTTCTTCATGGAAACAATTCTTATCTCTTTCCCAGAATTAGAATTGACCGAAGCATTGAAATGATCGATGGTGCCTCATCAGAAAAAGCCGGACGGACCTTAGCGTTTTTTAACGTTTGGCGAATGAATTTATTTGTATCGTGATGTTGTAGTTTAACCTCACGGGCGGACTGTATTTAGTAGCACAGACGATGAACTGTAGATGGCCGACGATGTTTAGATTGCAATCAAATCGAGGGGAATATGGAACAGCTTACTGACCTTAAGGCGATTCTTCATTCTAAACGCGCCAATATTTACTATCTTGAAAAATGCCGCGTGATGCAAAAAGATGGACGTGTTTTATTCCTCACCGAAGAGTCCGATCAAAAACAATATTGGAATATCCCGATCGCGAATACGACCTGTATTCTATTAGGGATGGGAACCTCGATAACCCA
This sequence comes from Myxococcales bacterium, assembly GCA_026988815.1. Classification (GTDB taxonomy): domain Bacteria; phylum Myxococcota_A; class Bradymonadia; order Bradymonadales; family Bradymonadaceae; genus CALJNB01. Next base: position 3,068 of record JALSKP010000156.1, read on the forward strand.
AGCAGCCGTACGAATGTTGGCTTCTGCAGGCGTTTTGATCGGGTTTAGCGGGACCGGCGGCACACCACTGGTGGCCGCTACCGAAGTAGAATGGCTCAGCCCACAAAGTGAATATCGTCCAACCGAATACCTTCAAGGATGGCTCTCATGGTGGTTTGAAGATGCAAAACGTTTGCAGGCCGCAAAGATTTTCCAACATCGACGCATTCAATTTTTACGTGGGATTTGGTCCAAAGATCGCGACCTAAAAGCCCATGGTTTTGATGCCCAAGATCCTAAAATAAAATCTGCTATCGATGACTTTACTAGCACTATTGCAGCCTGCCAAACCACAACCGAACTTCTTCTGACCGAGGCCAAACTCGCCAAACGACTTTATAAAATCGCAGCCCAAGCCACAGGAATCGATAAATTTGTTCGCACCCATAAAAACGCAGCCGGCGCCAACGCTTTTCTCAATCACGGTAATTACCTAGCCTACGGCTTGGCTGCGAGCACCCTTTGGGTACTGGGCATTCCGCACGGCCTGGCTGTCATGCACGGCAAGACCCGGCGAGGCGCTCTGGTCTTTGATGTAGCCGATTTGGTAAAAGATATTTTGGTTCTGCCATGGGCTTTTATTTGCGCCAAAGAAGGCGCTACAGAACAAGAATTTCGCGCCCAAGTTTTGCAAAAATTCACCCAACACAAAGCCTTGGACTTTATGTTTTACACTGTAAAAATGGTAAGTAAGTTTAGCATGGAAAACCTTGAGGAGATAGAAGGCAAGGGGAATAAAGCATAATGTTCAGAGAAACGATGAATATGCTCCCTCTCCCTCTGGTGTTGCCACCCGTCTGATTGGCGATCATATTTAGTGGGGATTTATGTTTGAGGCACCGCAATTTTGTCCGGTTATAACTGTAG
>JALSKP010000157.1 GCA_026988815.1 Myxococcales bacterium
TCGTCGGACTTTACACGGCGATATTCATCCTTTGAAAAAAAACGTTTGGCGATCATTTCTCGGTCAACCTCTCGTGTCGCCGACTCGATATCAATGCCACAACTTTTTTCAGAAATCGCCACGGCGACGTGGGTTCGTGTGTGGGAAAAGGACAGATGGAGATCGCTCTGAGGTGAGTAGACGGCGCCCGAATCATATTTTGAAATGCTAAATTCAGCGGGTCTTCGAAACTCACCGCTGCGGCTCAGAAAGGAAAGCAACAGCTTCGCAAGAATCCTGACGCTTTGACGGCCCCGACGGTCTTCCTGACGTTTATAGGTTGAAACATACGCCGCGCTTTGCGGAGTTAAGGTATTTGCGAGATTTGGAAAGAGAGCGTCCACTTTTTCGATACTCGAAAGGACGTAATAAAGCGCACTCACGTTTACTCGGAGCGCTTCTTTTCTTTGACTAGACAGGTTTGGGCTTGGTATTGCGTCGACGCCTGAAGGACACAATCCGTATATCTTCTATACCCGTTAACGCCCCATCTTTGTTTATAGCCATTAAGAACCTTGATGCAAAGATCAGATGTATTCAGATGTGCTGGCTTAGTGGAGGAATCAGAGTAAATTTGAATGAGCTGATCGCAGGCAGCATCTGGCTTGGGCGCACATGAGACAAAACTAAGTGCGAGCACGATGAAAAAAATAGATCTCATATATAACCTTCTTGGGTCTTTTCTTGAAAGACAATTATAACCTATGCTAGCAACCTTGCGGTTCAAAGCAATGGATGTTTTTTGATTTCAATTAATGGCAACGATTACGAGGTATCAGATATTGTTTCGATACTTTCCTCCCACCTTAAACCCGAGCGTGTTGATAAAATGCGAGCGGTTTCCTCTCATCGCACCCAGTCTATTGTGACGGTGATGGACGGGATTTATGACAAAGGTAATATTTCTGCAGTGATGAGAAGCGTGGAAGCATTAGGTTTTCTAGACGTTCATATTTGTGAAACCCAGGAAAGCTTCAAGGCATCAAATCGTATCACCCAAGGCACTGATAAATGGCTACGCGTGAAAAAATGGAAAGAATCAAAACCCTGTGCCGAGGCACTCAAAGCACAGGGTTTTCAGATTATTTGTACCGATCTCAATGCTGCCGTTCCGCTTTCCGATGTCGACTTTTCCATTCCCACCGCCGTCGTGTTCGGCAATGAAAGAGACGGCGTGAGCAAAGAGTTTTTGGAGGCATCGACGGCTAATGTTATCATTCCCATGCACGGATTTGCGCAAAGTTTTAATATTTCCGTCGCCGCTGCCATCACCCTCTATCACATCTCCCTCGTCCGAGAAGGCCACGCATCGGGCGACCTGAATGAGGCAGAGAAAGAAAGATTGTTTGCCTCCTATCTTGTGCGTTGTTTTGAAAAACCCGCTCAAATCTTGGATCATAGCCTTTCGGTCCGTTAAGAAGACCTCTCAGTTTTTTGCGCTTTGCGCTTTCACTTGCTCAGAAAACCATTGCCAATCCATCTAAACGCACCTTTTTCTAGCTTCTCTGGGGCGGCATAACCTTTGCATTAGTCTTCTTCGTTCATATTTTTTGGAGTATCGCCCATGAAAGGCTTTCATTTTTTCTTCGCCGCTATTCTTTCCCTTTTTATTCTCTTACCCACGACAGGCTTCGCCTTTTGTGGATTTTATGTTGGCGGCGCCGGGGCGGAAATGTTCGCCGATGCCACCCAAGTTGTCCTCCTCCGTGACGGAACTCGAACCGTCCTTTCCATGCAAAATCGCTACGAGGGACCCCTCAACGATTTTGCGATGGTCATTCCAGTCACAGAAATTATTATGAAGGAGCAGGTCAAAACCCTTGACCCAAGTATCTTCAAAAAAGTCGACACTCTATCCTCACCTCGATTGGTCGAGTACTGGGAACAAGATCCCTGCCGACCCGAAGTCGATTACTTCGACGAGGATCTGCAGGCTGCAGGTGGCGTAAACAACTCTGTTGATGATGGAGCAAGCCCGGTTAAAGTTGAAGCACAATTCGCCGTCGGCGAGTATGAAATTAGCGTACTATCCACCACCGAATCGTCGGCCTTAGAAACCTGGTTATCCAACAACGGTTTTGCTCTACCAAGTAACGCAGCAACCTACTTAGAGCCCTACGTCCAAGCCGGAAACTACTTCTTCGCCGCAAAAGTTAACGTAAATAAAGTTAAATTTGACGCAGAAGGCCGCGCTGTTTTAAGCCCTTTGCGTTTCTACGTTGACTCCGAGGATTTTCAGCTTCCGATTCGACTTGGTATGATCAACTCCAACGGCAAGCAAGACCTCATCGTGTACCTCCTCGCCGACAACCAACGTTACGAATTGAAGAACTATCCCAACGCCTTCATTCCCACAAATATTCGCGTTGTCGATGCCGTGCGAAATGACTTTGCGTCCTTCTATCGCTCGATTTTTGCGCGCGCGGTCAAAGAAAATCCCGGAGCGGCGATCACCGAATATTCGTGGTCGGCCTCAAGTTGTGATCCATGTCCGGGCCCCGTCGTCCTCACACCTGAAGATATTTCAACCCTTGGCGCAGATGTCGTATCCAACTCAAATGGGGACGACGAATACGCTTATAAAGATTGGACGCTTACCCGGATCCATCTTCAGTACGAAAAAGATGAAATTGGAGAAGATTTGGTATTCAAAAAAGCCAAAGCTGTTGTCGGTGGTCGAGAGTTCTATGACGAGGATAGAAAAATTGAAAAAGGTACCCTTGATTCCCCTTATGGCCAAAACGCTTTTCAAGCGCGCTATATCATTCGACACGCTTGGTTAGGGGAGCTTAGCTGCGACGAACCACGATTCGGCGAGTGGGGCGGAGATCCTGAAAATGGAGGCGGTCCAACGACAATGACCGCTCAAAGTCCTAATTCCACAGGTGCGGATATCTTTGCGCCTTCCAATGAAGACTCTGTCGGAACCCTTTTACTGGAAGATATTCCCGAACTAGATCTCGTTGCTTCCGGTCGACTCAAAGCTGCTGGCGGAGGATGTTCATCGTCTCAGAAGGGCGGATCATCGATTCTCTTCTTGCTCTTCCTCGGCTTCTTTCTCGTCCGAAGGAAGAATTACTAGATTTTAATCTCAAACCTTTGATTTTTTTTGGGCTTGCGTAATAGTTCCGATTCGAAATATTTTTCTGGGTCTTCCAATTGGAGAGTAAATGCGTTTACTAAAAAACAGTTTTTTAATTCTTATGGTTTTGCTTTTCCTTCCCCTCAACCTTTCCGCATTTTGCGGTTTTTATGTGGGCGGTGCCGGTGCCGAAATGTTCGCTGATGCGACCCAAGTGGTGCTTCTTCGCGACGGTACGACCACTGTTTTATCGATGCAAAATCGCTACGAGGGACCGCTCGAAGATTTTGCCATGGTGGTTCCTGTTAAAGAAATCATCATGAAAAATCAGGTTAAAACACTCGCTCCCTCTCTTTTTGAAAAAATCGATACATTGAGCTCGCCTCGCTTGGTCGAGTACTGGGAAGATGATCCCTGCTATCCAGAAAACAATGGTTTGGAGGCCGACTTTGGTGGATCAAGCAACAATTATTACAATAATGGCTCTACGAATGGAGCGGTTGTTGTCCAAGCCCAATTTGAGGTCGGCGAGTACGAGATTAGCGTCCTTTCTACGACCGAGGCGACGGCCTTGGAAACCTGGTTAACGAGCAATGGTTTTGCTTTGCCTCAAGGTGCGGCAACCTATCTTGAACCCTACGTTCAATCGGGAGATTTTTTCTTCGCGGCAAAGGTTAATACAAGCAAGGTCACCTTTGATAGCGAAGGTAAAGCGGTGCTAAGCCCCTTGCGTTTTAATTTTGATTCTGAGGATTTTCAACTTCCCATTCGACTTGGGATGATTAACTCAAATGGTAAACAAGATCTCATTGTCTATATCCTGGGTAACGAACAGCGCTACGAATT
>JALSKP010000158.1 GCA_026988815.1 Myxococcales bacterium
TATCCCCAAGCGAAGTACGCCTATAAATTAAAGAAAGGGATGGTTGAGAAGTCCCAACATTTTGAAGTTAAATCGAGAATGCCTTCAGGTCGAATTTACGTTGATGGCCCCCATATCGTTGAATGCTTTTCGGTAGACGACGTGCTTACAATCGATCGGGAGGTCCCACCCCTGCGTCTGTTTTTTATCGGTGAAAAACCGAGAACCTGATTAAAGAAATTCGTTATCAATTCTACCAGGTGAGGACGTTAACGTGCAATCGGCGCCTTTGGTGAGTATTTTAGTGTAGGTATGCGCTTCGACATTACTGGTACTAAAATCCGCGTCGGCGATAAGCTCAAGCGTGTCCCCCTTGTTGACGATTCGATAGCGAAAATAAAGTGGGGAGGCATCGGAAAATCCGATGGCCTTCCAACCTGCTCCAGAAAAATCGGGGATAACTTTTGCCCCCCCCTTCGGGATTGCCGAAGAGGAGGCAGAGGCTGGGAATTTACACTCGCTTGTAAAGCTCGTCTGTACCGCATTTTCGATCCTCGAAATCATCATTTCAGATTCAACCACCTTTGTCGCTTTGATGTAACGCAGAAATGCGGGAATGGCGATGGCCGCCATTATCCCAATCAACATGATACCCACAATTCCAATGGCGGCGCCAATGAGCACACATCCAACGATATTTTTATTTTTCTTCTCAGCCAAATCCAACCTCTCTTTTCTTTGAGTATGTCTACTCTTTGTTTTTTTTCGTTTCTTCTTCGAGCGCCTTTTGGCGTTTAATGACGCCACGGCGGAACGTTAGAACGGCCAAAAGAACAAAGCAAAACAAAACACTGACAACGATTAGCGGATAAATACCATATTCCATCAGGTTTCCTCGGGGTGACGTAATCTTGCTCGGGTCCGGCTCACTTTATCGTAGAGGTCGGGTCGCTTACGACGACATTTGACCATCCATTTGCGCGCTTGCAACTCCCATCTTCTTTCGAGTTTTTTCATATATTGGGCCTCGTTGAGAAGAAGGTCTGCGTCGGAATCGCAACGTGTGATATCGTCACCCTGAAGTTTTTTGTTGGTGTAGGGGTCCCAAACTTTTTCGGTGTTATATCCGCCGAAAGCGCCGATGAACATCGGGATGACGAGCAAAAACCAACACGCGATAATGACCGCGAATCCGATTTTTCTCCACTTTCTAATATTATCTGGCGTCAAACTCACTCCAAAACATAGTTTGCAGCTTGTTTTAACTCTTCGTGTTTTGCCCGGCAAGGGGAACTGTAGGGAATTTTGCAAGCTCGTCTTGGGACATTACCCAGGCCATTTGGAGAATCCAACTCAGAGAACGATCTTGACGAATCGCCTCCGCTTTCGTCTTTTCGAGTAATTCTTCGGGAAGATAAAGAGTGACTTTTTTCTTTGCGGCCATGTTCGTGTCCATGAAATAAGATAAGAGCGTCCTTGCTCGGCATGTAGGACACTGTAGGTAAGAATTTTTAAAGGTCAAAAAAACAAAATGCGTTTGAGTCCAATCCCGTTTCAGATTAGGTTAAGAGGGTGAAACTTACCCTCCCCATTCTTACACTCCTTATGCTCGCCTTTGGATGTAAACCGACGATAACCTGCGAAGATGTACCGTGTCCCTTTGGGCAGTTTTGTAGCGATGAGGGAACCTGTGTTTTCAAGATTGAGCAATGCGAAGACGACACAGATTGTGAAGAAACGGAGGTATGCGATCTCGAAAACAAGATTTGTTCGGTCGCTCAATTGCCATGCACCGACACTTTTGCCTGCCCGATTTCTCAAAATTGCAATACGCTTACAGGTTTTTGCGAACCCGAATCTATCTGTTCACGAGATGGGTGTAGTGTGGGGCAAACCTGCAATCCGACCACCGAAGTTTGTACTGCGACACGGTGCCTGGAGGGCCGCTCCGATTGTCCTATCCGATTTACATGCTCGCCACGTCTGGGATCGGGGAGCGAAGGTGTTTGCGAGAAGGGATGTTTGGGTGAAGGCGATTGTCCTCAGGAAGAATTTTGCCTCATCGTACAAAATAACGAAAAGGGGCGATGTATTCCCTCTTGCGTTCAAGACCGTGATTGTCCTTTTGGCAGCCGCTGCGTCCGAAGCAATTCAAGTTCGATCTGTGAAAAAGAAAACCCTTGTATAAATGACGCAGAATGTAGAAGTGACGAGATATGCTCTTCCCAACGCTGTACCCAACCTCCTTGTTTTTCCAATATAGATTGTGAGCCCTATCAATTCTGCGAACGTTCGACGGGCACCTGTTCGGACCTTGATTGTGATGACGATATTTATGGAAACAACCCCAACTTGCCCAATTTCTCCTTCGATAATGCGGCGCAATTAGAAGAGGGAGATTATAGAAATCTTAGACTCTGCCCTGGTTCGCAAGATTGGTTTAAGGTCCGCTTTCGATCCACCGATATCGTCCAATTGGGGTTGAATGTGCAGAGTGGGACAGGCTTGGGTATTCGGGTCTACGACGATCTAGGCGGTCTTATCGCTGAAGATGCGCGTTTGGAAAAGACCCGGATTTTGGAGTTTGCACCCTCCAAGTCGGGGGATTTCTATTTTGAATTTTTGTCTGCATCCGGCCAGACGCTCATCTATGATTTTGAAATCCAAACACGATTTTGTAGGAACGATATTTACGAAGAAAATGATTCGATTGAGAGTGCGAAGAACATTCCTGCTCTCATCAATGCGCCGATAACCCTTCCCCTGCATGGATGTCCCGACGATGTGGATTGGTTCGCTTTTCGGAATTTGGAGGCAAACAAGGGGTTGAGTTTGGTGTTTTCGGAAACGAATCTCAATATTATCGCGAGTCTCATCACGCCAGATAGAAAAGAAATCGCGCTACCTACCGATCGCCCCTTTCGTGCGCTTAAGCTAGGACTGGGCGGCGATTATTTTGTCAAAATCTCACTCGCCAATCAGAGCTCGGGGTCCTTCAATCTTACAATCGAGTCAAAAGTAGAATGGGAATGTCCGGATGCGGGGGAAAATACCACGGCATTGGATGCCCTTGATTCGAACGCCTTGATAGGAAGCCACCATCTGTGCCCGAACGATCTTGGCTTTGAAAGCGATTGGCTTCGTCTGCCTGACAACCTTTCGGGCTTGGTCGAAATCGAGGTTCAAACGGCGGCGAGCTATAATATGGATGTCCTTCTTTGGTCTGGTGATGCAAGTAATCCGGTGTTGCATCGACGATCGATATCTTTGGAAGACGGTCGTCGGATTCTCCAATTTCAAGCCGATAGTGTGCAATCCTACTATCTTCGCGTTAGCAGCGATGAGGTTGCCGATTCCCTTTTTACCCTCCCCCTTTATTCGATTAGATTGGTACAGGAGTAGCTAGTCTGCCTTTCTTTTTTTTCTTAAACGCTCGGTCTGTTTTTCAACTTCGGAGAAGATACCAAACATGAGTGCAAACTCTCGTTCGGACATCCGCGAACGATTGTATAAAATTTTAAGACCGCGCATGACGTGGGTTCCATCACCATATTTGTAAAACCCAATACTTTTTAAACTCCGGTCTACTTGAGAAAAGAAGGCGCCCATCCTCTTCTTTTCAACGGAGGTGGATCGGTCTCCTTCAATGGTGTGGCTTAAGATTTTCTTCCCACCTTCATTGCCCACTTGAAAACATTCCCACATTTGCAGCAAGACCGCTTGGCCTAAATTGAGCGAGCTATAATCAGGGTTGGTTGGAATCGTTACCAAAAGATCGCAGGTATCACATTCTTCGTTTGTTAAGCCACGATCCTCTCGACCAAAAACGAACGCCGTTCGTTTGGGACGCCCTTCCAAGGCGGAGTACGCCTCTTGAGCTGCTCCTCGTGGGCTCAGGATTTCACGCGTTGCGTAGCGTTCTCGGGCACTCATGCCGATGACAAGATCGCGGTCTGCAAGCGCATCTTCTAGGGAGGAAAAGGTTCG
>JALSKP010000159.1 GCA_026988815.1 Myxococcales bacterium
GCACGTATTATGATCGAGGGACCCGATCACGAAACGATATCGGCCTACGCGAAGACTTTGTCGGAAAAACTGAAATCTTCCATCGGCGCTTGAATTTCAAGACTGCGATGTCCTTTTTCATTCTTATGAATATGTCGGTTGGCTTAGGAATATGTAGGTTGGGTTTCGTCATTTTCGCTTCGCGAAAGCCTCCGTCAACACCAACCTACTCGTCGGATTATTTCAGGTAATAGGTTTCGCCGGAGACGACTAAATCGTTGAAGGTTTTACCATTTGCCGCCGATTTTCTGGCATTCATTTGACCAATAAATCTGTCGCCAAAAGTAAGTTCATCCACAGAACGGATGATCCCAGTGATAATCGGATTTACTAATTTTACGAGCATCGTGTGCAAGGTTGGGTCGGGTTCGTGGGCATCGTGAATAAGGATGTCCTCTTCGACGACGCCGTTTTCTCCGATCGTGACGACCTCAAGTTTGAGCCCTTTTAGAACAATGCCCTTATTTTTTTCTGCACCAAAAATCATGGGTTTTGCGTGCTCAAGAAAGAGCTGGGTATTGGGTCGTTGTGCACGGTCGTTATACACATCAAAGGCGCCCTCATTAAAGATGGGGCAATTTTGCATAACCTCGATGAGTGCGCTTCCTCTAAACTTTTCAGCTTGAACGAAAAGCGTTTGCATTTCTTTAAGGCTATTTCCCGACACACGCGCAAAGAATCTTGCGTTGGCGCCCATCGCTAAAGCTCCCGCATTAAAGGGAGGTTGGGTATTCCCGTAAGGCGAGGTTTTTGTGATCTGGTCGAGTTTGGAAGTAGGGGAAAACTGTCCCTTTGTTAAGCCGTAAATTTCGTTATTAAATAGGATAATATTTAGGTCGATATTTCGTCGGAGAACATGAATGAAATGATTGCCGCCGATAGCCAAACTATCGCCATCGCCCGAAATCATCCAAACGCTTAAATCGGGATTGGCAAGTTTGACACCTGTGGCGATGGGGGCGGCGCGACCATGGATGCTGTGCATGCCAAAGGTTTCTACATAGTAGGGAAAACGGGAAGAGCATCCGATGCCCGAAATGAAAACGATATCTTCTCGTTTTTTTCCGATTTTTGGAAGGGCGCGTTGTACCGCGCGAAGGATGACATAGTCGTCACAACCGGGGCACCAACGGACTTCTTGGTCGCTTGCCATGTCTTTATGGGTGTATTGAATTGTCTCACTCATAGGTCTTCTCCAGATGAGAGGATGCTCATAAATTTATTTTTCAGTTCGCCGTTCGTAAAAGGCAAACCTTGGATTTTATTGTATTGGATGAAGTTCATTTTCGGGAAGGAACTCCTAAACTGCTTTACCAATTGTCCAGCGTTGAGTTCGCAGACGAGAATGGTTTTAAAGGCAGAAAACACCTCTGCGCTATTCTTCGGGAAAGGATTGATATAATCAAAATGGGCGTGGGCAATCTCTTGTCCTTCCTCACGGATTTCTTTGCAGGCCGTAAAAAGTGCACCAAAAGTGCCTCCCCAACCGACAACCAACAAGGGACCGCTTTGAACACCGTGAACCCGTAGAGCTGGAATATTGTTTTCGACACGCTTCACCTTTTCCGCGCGTATTTTGGTCATCGCCTCGTGGTTGAGCGGAACCATATTTACGTTTCCGGTCTTCTCGTGTTTCTCAAGTCCGCCAACTCGATGTTCAAATCCTTTCATTCCAGGGACGGCCCATTGTCGAACAAGGGTGTCTTTATCACGTGTGTAGGGCGTCCAATTTTCGGGATCTTGGGCCACGTTTTTTCGTATAGTGGGAAGATCTTCTAGTTTTTTGATGAGCCAGGGCTCGGACCCGTTGCCGATAAATCCGTCGCTGAGAAGGAGAACGGGCGTCATATGTTCGATGCTCAGACGAGCGGCTTCAAAGGCCATATCGAAACAATGAGAAGGGGAGTGCGCGGCAACGACAATGATCGGGCTCTCGCCGTTTCGGCCGTAGAGGGCTTGCAGGAGATCGGATTGCTCGGTTTTGGTGGGCATTCCGGTAGAGGGACCGCCACGTTGGGCGTTGATGATAACGAGGGGAAGTTCTATCATCATCGCCAGTCCAATCGCCTCTCCTTTTAAGGCTAGACCGGGACCGGAGGTGCTGGTGACGCCGAGGTCGCCGGCAAAAGAAGACCCGATAGCCGAAGAGACAGCGGCGATTTCATCCTCGGCTTGGAAGGCTTTGACGCTCAGTTCTGGATATTTGACGAGTTCGTTTAGAATGTCCGAGGCTGGCGTGATGGGATAGGATCCGAAAAACAATTCCATCTCGGCTTTTTGAGCGGCCGCTACCAATCCCCATGCAATCGCCTGGCTTCCGCGAATGATACGGTAGTGCCCTTTTTCTAAGGAGGCCGGTCGGACTTGGTAATGGGTGGCGATGAGTTCTAAGTTCTGCGCGTAAATATTGCCAGCTCGGAGTACCAATTGATTGGCCTCTTTGATGAGCGGTTTTTTCTCGAATTTCTGCTCCAGAAATTCGATGGTGTGGTCCAGATCTCGTCCGTACATCCAGTATACAATCCCAAGGGTGTACATGTTTTTACTTCGAAATTTTGCCTTGCGATCCATGTCAAAATCTTCCAAAGCTTTTTGGGTATTTTTCGTCATCGGTACGGCGATAAGACGGTAGGCATCCAAGCTTCCATCTTCCAGGGGGTTGGAACGATAGCCTGACTTTTTAAGAAATTTTTCTGAAAAAGCGTCGCTATCCACGAGCAATGTTTTGCCCGGGGCAAGGTCGCCGATATTGGCTTTGAGCGCCGCAGGATTCATGGCCACCAAGAGGTCCAGTTCATCGCCTGGGCTGAAAATATCTTTGTCGCTGATTTGAACTTGAAAGCCCGAGACGCCGTATTTACTTCCTTGAGGAGCACGAATTTCGGCCGGATAATTGGGGAAGGTGGCGATATCATTTCCCATCATCGCCGAGGTATCGGAGAATTGCATTCCGGTAAGTTGCATGCCGTCACCGGAGTCTCCGCTGAAGCGAATGACAAGGTTTGAGAGATCATTGGAGGGGCGTTTTGAAAGTTCTTTTTGCATGGCTACTTCACTCGAGAAATTGTGTAACGCAATGAGGGACGCTAATTTATTCTTGGCATTAAATCACGTGAAAACTTTACATAAAAGCGATTGAGGGATTATCGATCAATCCGGCGAAAACTGGGAAATGTTTTGGACAAAGGGTAGGAAGAAGCAAAGCCAATGCTGTAGGCGATAGTGGCAACCGAAATGAAGGGAATTGGAGAAAAATCGACCATCAAAAAAATAGAAAGACGGAGGTCCCAGGAAGTAAAGTAGGCTTACTTTGGGGGCGGGGAAAGGCCGCGAAAAGCAAGGCTCGGGCGAAAGGGCAACTAAGATCAATGTAATGAGAAGAGGTGCGAGCCTTCATCGCTATTTAGGGCCATTTACCTGGCTGTCACACTAGTACAGACAGAACCAATCACGCGACTCAAACGACCGCATTGGTCGCGGGTGATCTAACGCAAGAACAAAGCCCTACCTGGAACAGAAATTTTAACCGATTAATTTAAGGAGAAAGAAATGAAAATAAAAACGACTATATTGGTTTTGATGTCATGTTTCATCGTATCTGGATGTGTAGGGATAGGTGCATGGCCTTATAACGAAGAAGAGATGTGCTGGGAGCTTGAGCAAGTCGAGGTTGCTTCAGAAGTGCGGATTTTTGGCGGATGCGATCAACTGACGGTCACCACGAAAAAAGATGGAAAGTATTGGTTGTTTCCCAGTGGATGTATCCCAAATGGTTATACCCCCATTAGTGGCGACGAAAGACCTGACGGAAATTTTTGCGAGGAATAACATTGAGTCGAGATCTTCTTTTGTTCGTGTCCTTGCCTAAATGAGTCAGTAAGAATCCGAAGAGAAGACGACAAT
>JALSKP010000160.1 GCA_026988815.1 Myxococcales bacterium
AGAGTGAAGTTTCCGAAACCAACGATTCCGGTGTGGTTCCTGGGTCGGTCCCCAAATCTGGGGAGTGGACAAAACGCAATCTTAATGAACTTGTAAGAAAAAGGGTAACCTACCCTGGTGGTCAACCACAGGCAGATATGGCCGTCAAACCCGTCCAACAAGAAATGGATCCGACTATTCAAATGAAACGTCCCGATGCCTACCAAAATGCGGTGCCCAAATCCTATCCTCAAACAAAACCAGAGCAATTTGGCGCGATGCAGTTTAAAGCTGGCCAAGCTCCGCCGCAAATGATGTCGCGAGGAATGAATGCCGAGGGCTCGCCTTCGCTCGAAACGGGTTTACCGGCCTCGATGCAACCCACGCCTTCGGTTTCTCTTCCCAGAGGGCGAAAAAAAGAAACGACCTTAACAACGAAGGAATCGACGGGATTGCCGCTCGGTCTCATCGCGGCGATCTTTATTCTAATACTCTCCGTTCTGGGCGTCCTCTACGTTCTGTTTTTCCGTTAAAACAGGTCCGCATTTAAACCGTACTAGCGTGAAACAAAATAGGTGAAATAAAAAGGGCTTTTTTTCGTATTTAGTCAATACTTCAAAGGACTTGCCGACACGGTTTGATATGAAAAACAACAGTTATTCTACCCTCGTTTTTACTCTCATTTTTTTGAGCTTTTCTCCCCTTCATGCCCAGGAGAAAAACTTGAGAAAGGGCGGCAATGAATCAAGATTCCGAGCTTTTTCGACCGACACCTTTCCCTTTGATGAGACGATAAAATCTGATTTGCAAGGATTGAGGTGGAAATCAGCTTGGGCAAAAATACCCCAAGATCAAAGAACCTCCAATCATCCTTCCACACGATTTTTGCTCGCAAGATTGGCCTTTGAAAATAACGATTTCGATTTTGCCTTAACGATGTTTGATGACGAGGCGTTAAAGAAAGATCCACTTTTGGGAATCGACTCTAAAATTTGGGCCGCGAAAAGCGCCTTTGAAGCAAAGAAGTTTTTGCGAAGTTCGGCTATTCTGGCCGAAATTCCACCCCAGGATAAATTTTGGAAAGCAGGAAGCCTGCTTTTCTCAAGCGCATTGATCCAATCAGGTAAAATCAAGGAGGGTATACGCGCCCTTAAAGCCGGACTTGCGATGGCGTCCAACGCTAAAGAATCTCCCGAACGATTGTATGAAATCGGCAAAGCGCTTTTCAACAGCAGAAAATCAAAACCCGCGTTATTGGCGTGGAGAAAACTACTCATTGCCTATCCGGGGCATAAGAATTGTAAGAAAGTTTACGAAGAACTCAACAGAAGCTTAAGTGGTGTCCTGGCTGATAATGCGGATAAAATTAGGTCCTTTAGCGATCTTGAAAAACTTGAAATTAGCCGTCACCTCTTTGATTCCCATTTAAATAATCGCACAATAAAATCCCTTTCGACGATAGAAAATTCAAAAAACAACAAAGTGAAATGTGAAGGTCTTTATCTTTATGGACGGACCTATACTAAACTTCGCAAACATAAGGATGCGATTCCGTGGTACCAAAAGGCGTTAAAATCCTGTTCGAAAAACAGTGTGTTTTATCGTAAGTCTCTTTACCAAATTGGTCGTTCAGAATGGAATGCCTCTCATCCTTCTCTTGCTTTAAATTATTTTAAAAGATTGGAAAAAGAGTTCCAGGGGCATTCTTATGCAGATGATGCGATGTTGTACCAGGGGCGTATTTTGATTGAGAAAGGGGATATCAAAGCGGCCCATAAGATCTTTAACCATCAATTAAAAAAGTATCCCAAAGGTGATATGGCTGCCGATGCACAGTGGTATTTATTTCACGATGCCTTTGCCGCCGGTCGGTATAAAGCTGCATTAAAAATCGCCGAAAAATTTGAAGAAATCGGCGATGAGTATTCCATAGGACGTCTTCCCTATTTCGTCGCAAGGGCGAGTCAACTTAGCATGAAGAAACAAAGCAAGGTGATCGAGGCCTATAAGAAAGTCGTCAAAGAGTATCCACTAAGTTATTACGCCTTGCTTGCCGCACACCGATTGAAATCGTTGACCAAGAAAGAGGAAGGGCTTAAAAGCTGCTGGGAAAAAGGCGCACCAAAGTGCCAGCTTTGGTCCTCCTCGGTTGGTGCGGGGAAGGTTCTACAAAAAGGAAAACGGATTAAAATACCTGCCCATCTCAAAGGAAATGTTTTGTATAGGAAGGGCCTTTTACTTACCCGATTAGGTCTTCTTGAGGATGCCAAGATCGCGTTTAGAGACCTAAGGACCGGTATTACAAAAAAAGATCTCTGGGCTCTCGCAAAGATTCTCGACACCGCGGGGGTGTTCTCCCTCTCACACGATATTGCTCGGCGCAGAACGGGGAAGTGGGAAAATACCTTTCCTTCAAGCAAGAAACCAAATCCACGATGGAGCCTTTCTTATCCACAGCCCTTTTACGATAACGTAAGCCATTTTACTAAAAAGAATGATGTGGATAGCGAAATCGTCTACGCGATTATGAGAGAAGAAAGCGGATTTAATCCGTATATTCGTAGTTGGGCAGGCGCTAGAGGTCTGCTTCAGTTGATGCCTTCGACGGCAAGAACTGTTGCTAAAGGATCTGGCATTTCTCTTAAGAAAGCCGATGCGTTGTTGGAAGCGCGAAATGCTATTGAAATCGGAACAGCCTATATGTCCGAACTATCAGATCAGGGCCTAGCCCATCCCGCATTTATTATTGCCGGCTATAATGGAGGTTGGGGAAATGTGTCGCGTTGGTTAAGGAAAACGAAAACGGATCAACTCGATCTTTTCGTGGAAGAGATTCCCTATGGCCAAACACGAAACTATACGAAACGCGTTTTGCGCTCCTATTGGGCGTACAATATTATTTACAAAAACCGACCTTTGCCGCCTTTGCCCCTGAAAATTGCATCTCAGGTGAACGCTGTGAAGAAGTAATTACTCGCCGAAAGGAACGCTACTAAGATCGTTTTGAACATCGTCGATGAGCGATTGCCACCGTTGTACTTTGGCTTTTTGCGCTTGTGCATCCATCTTAATTTCGCGCAAAAAAACCTCGACAATATCAGGATCGAATTGGGTTCCTGAGTAAGCTGTGATTTCGCTAATTGCCACATCATGGGGAAGGGCGCGTCGATAGGCTCGGTGAGAGGTCATCGCATCGTAGGTGTCAGCGATGGCTAAAATGCGTCCAGCGAGCGGAATTTCAAGGCCTTTTAAGCCGAGGGGATATCCGCGACCGTCCCATCTTTCGTGGTGATGGTAGACGCCAGGAATGAGTTCGTGCAAAAAAGGAATGGGTTCCAGAATCCATTTCCCTCGCGTGGTGTGGCTCTTAAACATCTCGTATTCCCCCTCCGTGAGAGGTTCGGCCTTGTTGAGATCTTCGTATCGTATTCCAAGTTTTCCGATGTCGTGCATGAGCGCGGTATCAGCGATAAGTTCGACCTCGCTTTCGGTCATTCCCATCCCTTGGGCGATCATGACCGAGTATTTTTTAACGCGATGGGAATGCCCGTGGGTGTAGGGGTCTTTGTCTTCCAAAAGGTTTGCGAAGGCTTGGATGGTTTGTTTGAAGGTAAACTTTAAGTCCGAATAGAGAGCGGCATTTTCGATGGCAGAAGCGGCTCGTCCGGCAAGGACGGTCAGCATTTTTCGTTTTCCCTCGAGGAATTTTTCATTTTTGTTAAAGGCAAAGGCCGCCAAGAATCCCAATTCTTTATCCGAATTTTTGAGAGGAACCAGAAAAAGTGAATTCAAGGTCGGCGATTGTTCGCCGAGGTAATCTTGGGCTTCCTCGCCGTGAATGATGAGGGTGTCGTTATCACGAAAGCGAGCACGAATACGTTCGGTTTCGATAGAGAGCATTTCTTTTGCGTGAGAGGGTTCTAAGGTTCCTTTCATCCACCGACGTTTACAATTGCA
>JALSKP010000161.1 GCA_026988815.1 Myxococcales bacterium
TGCGGTGTCGTCCTCCCTGCGCGCGGGGAGCCAATTTTAAGCAAAACAGGAAGCTGGTTAGATTTGAAAACAAACAGGTGTTACTCGCTTTTGAAAACAAACACGTTGACCAATCGATGACAGATTTATACCATGCGCGCGACGAAGAAGAGCGTTGGGCAACTTCTTCACTACTATGCGCAAGGCGGTATGATGATGATCACAAATGATCAAATAGAAGCTTACCTAATTGAGACCGGCGTTCCTTTTGAAGAAGTAAAAGAAGGGTTCTGGCTCATTCACAACGAAGACGATGATGTTGATAATATCGTTGTCGTTCACACGGCTCCCGTGATTACCTTTAGGGTAAAACTCATGGATGCCCCTACAGAAAATCGGGTAGAATTGTTTGAACATCTACTAAAATTAAATGCCAGCAGCATGATTGCAGGTGCTTACGGTTTGGAAGAAAAAGCGGTCGTTATCGTCGACTCCTTGCAAAGTGAAAACTTAGATTATAACGAATTCCAAGCCTCGGTTGACGCTATTGCCTTTGCGGTTAGAGAGCATTACGAAGAGTTGCGTGCTTTTGCGCCCACGAAAAAAAAGGAGAACTAAATGGGAATCTTAGGAAGAATTAGTACCTTACTAAAAGCGAATCTAAACGATCTGATTAGCAAAGCCGAAGATCCAGAAAAGATCTTAACCCAACTCATCCTCGATATGAAGGAACAGTTGATTGCGGCCAAGAAACAAGTTGCTGTTTCAATCGCTGATGAAAAAAGACTTAAAAAGCAACTTGAAGGCGAGCTGCACAAAGCCCGAGAGTGGGAAAAGAAAGCGATGATGGCCGTGCGTGCCGGACGCGACGACCTCGCTGGGGAAGCCCTTTCGAGAAAATCTGAGCACGATTCCTTGGCTGCCGAATACAAGGCCCATTGGGAAGCGCAAAAGTCTGCCGCTGATAAATTAAGAAGTTCACTTCGCCAACTCAACTCCAAAATCGAAGAAGCGTCACGAAGAAAGAATCTCCTCATCGCGCGTCAACGACGTGCTGAAGCTCAGAAGACGATCCAAGAAACAATGGGTGGCCTTAACGATACTTCGGCCTTTGATACCTTCGACCGTATGGCCGAAAAAATCGACCAAATGGAGGCCGAAGCCGATGCAGCAGCGGAACTAGCCGAAGGCTTTAATGGCGATCAACTCGCGTCTAAATTTGACGACCTTGAGCAAGACCACGGTGCGAACGAGGCGCTTATGGCTCTCAAAGCGAAGATGGGTATGTCGGCGCCTGCCAAAGAAGAAAAATTTGAATTCGAAGAGCAAGAGCAAAGTGTTCAAAGTCGCGGAAGTTGGGATACGGAAGATTTCTAAATGAATCCAAACGAGTCCAATCCAAGCTCCGCCACAATTGGTGGAGCTATTTTATGTGCGGGATTTGGGAGTCGTATGGCGCCCCTCACCGATGCATTGCCCAAACCTCTTCTGCCTTTTTTAAACGTTCCAACAATTGCCTATCCAATGGCCCAAATGATGCGCGCCGGAATCGGAAGCATTGCTTTCAACACCCATCATTTGGCGGACGCTATTCCGCCCGTTGCCCAACGTCTCGCAAAAACCTTCGCCATTAAGCCCTTTTTCGTGCATGAAGAAGAACTTCTTGGGTCCGGCGGAGGTATCAAAGGTGTTGTCGACGCGTTGGGCGATGCCTGCGATCACGTGGTTATCATGAACGGGGATACGGTTCTTGAAATCGATCTCGGCCCGCATATTGAAGCGCACATTGACTCTGGATCCGATGTGAGCTTAGTTCTGCGGCCTAAGGTCGATACGCAACCGGGTCGGGTTTTTCTGGACGGGTCGGGAAACATCACACGGATTCGCGATTACAAAGCGCCCAGCTACCAATTGACTCACGAAGAGTATGATTTTCTGGGTATTCACATTATCAAAAAAGGCGTTCTGGACGCCATCGCTCTGAAGAAGTGCGACATCATCGATTCGCTTTACGGACCGATGGTGATTGAAAAAAGAAAGTTACGCGCGTCTCTCCACGAGGGATATTTTGTTGCCTTGGACACGCCCGATCTCATGCTCGCCGAAAGCGTGCGAGCGATGAATGAACCCGGTCTTTTTGGCGACGCTCCTTTTCCCGATCCTTTGCGGCCCGGTTTATACGTCTACCGTCCAGGTACGATTGCCAACGCAGCGACGGTGACGCCGCCTGTTTTTATTGGCGCAAATGTGAGTGTAGGTCCCGGTGCTCATCTGGGACCCAATGTGGTTTTAGACGGGGTGGACGTCATCGGCGGAACCCGTATAGAAAACGCGATTCTCTATGGAGCAGGGAAGATAGAAGGCGAGTGGAAAAATTGTATTAGTATCGCCGGCAAGACCGTCGTGGTTAGACCACAAACTTAAAGGTTTTGCGCGCCGTCGTTAATCCATTTTTTAACCATTCCAACCAACCCGGGGTCGAGCAAAGTGGGACTGTTTTTTGGCATCCGACTGACCTCCACGCCTGGTTCGCAATTGGAGAGGGTCTGATAAAGCCAGCTTTTTTCCGCGTCACCAGGGGTAATTAAAGGTAGCGTTGCAGAGGATTGTAGCGAATGATTGAGCAAGCGTTCATGCAATCCATCTGATTCTAGGTCGAGACCAAAGGCCGGATTTTCGGCGTCGTGACAAGAACTAAAAGTGCAGCTAGGGGTTAGGATATCCTGTCGAATCTCGGTGAAGGTCGGGGCAAATTTGGGCATTGCATCGTCAGGCGTATCTTCACATTCAGGAACGACGATCACATCATCGTCAAAGCTTGTAGAGGAGGGAATGTAAAGCGGTGCTTCCAGTTCCTCCTCGCTTGGAGGAAGCTGCGCTTCGTTTTTCTTTAAGACGAAGGTGGAACATTTTCCCTCGTATTGGGCGATTCCGTCAATGTCATCTACGCGACGAGATTCCCTCAGGACAGCACCTTGGATGACTGCATCTGTTTCTGCGAAGCCTAACATGATACACATTTCTTGGTCGCCAATTCCCCAACCTATTTTTTTATCTCGGGGGTTATTGAATCCACAACTAAAGCGCAGACCTGTGGCACCTTTCATCTCGATTGGTGGAAGGTGGATTTTTCCGTTGGCTTCAGCGTTAAAGCCCGAAAGCTCATGAATCACTTTTTTATCGTCCGGCCCTCCGACCAAACTCAGAGAAAAGTAGTTTCCTAGGGCATGATAATGAGGGAGCGACCAGTAAATTTTCATGTCGTCGAGTTTACGACCGCCTTTTTCGTACTTTTTTTTAAAATCACACGTGGCTGAAAAGCGGGTCTGGGTTTTGGGCAGAATATCCAAAATACGGTACGCGAGAAGAAAGGGGGTTACGACCGTTTTTACATCCTTGGGATGAACCAAATGGAGCTCCATACGTAAATCCGATTTTCGTTTCTTCGGAGAAAGGTTGAGAAGATGCAATCCGGCGATAACGCGGTGATGGGCTGGGATTTTGATGACCACGCCTTCGGGGAAACGCTGGGTTTCCTGTTGAGATTGGGTTGATTGAGCAAAAAGGACAGTCCCTCGAGATGCAAAAACCTGTGGATCGTAACCACGATCGGCACAATTAAAATATCCATCCGCCCCATCAACAAGTGCCTCAGGAACGACAAGCCAGTTAGAATGGTGAAAGGCGCCATCGTTACCCAATTTAACAGTGTTGACGTAGATCGGTTTGTCGTTATTTAAGGTCCATTGCACGCAGGGCTCAACTTCCTCGCCGCCCTCAAGTTCGTATTCACCAAAGGAATGACGAAGGACAGGTTCGGGTGTCGACGTTCCGCTATCGGGTGCTACATCGCTTTCTGCATCGCTTGGGGCTTGCAAAAGGTCTCTATTTCCTGCATCAACTTCAGGCGTTAGGGTTTTCTCAGAGCAAGAAAATAGTAGTAGAGAA
>JALSKP010000162.1 GCA_026988815.1 Myxococcales bacterium
GTCCCAGTTTTCGAATCGTATCCTCCACCCGAACTTTTCGTTCTTCACTAGAAAGTTTTTCAAGCCTCAATTCGGCGGCGTAGCCCAACACTCTTTCCACCTTCAAGGCCGTTGGCACAATGTCGTCTTGGGGTACAAAACCGATTTTTTCTTTGAGGGATTCAAACTCTTTTATGAGGTCGCGTCCAGAAAGCGTGACGCTTCCAGAGGTCGGTGGTCGCATCCCGGAAAGGGCCATCATTAACGTGGATTTTCCCGATCCCGAAGGACCGAGAATGCCAATCAAGGATCCCTCGGGTGCGTTAAAATCAATGCCGTTCAAGATCTTTGTGCCATCAATTTCAACACATATTTTTCTACCGATTAGACTCATAAACGCAGCATCGTTTACAACGCGAAATCCCGCAACCTATTTAAGGCGGATCTTTTCTTTTAGTTTTTTATACTTCGCAAAACCGATCCCCTTCACTCGGCGAATGTCTTTAAGCCGTTTGAACTTTCGTTTTTTACGGTAATCAAGAATGCGTTGGGCCAAAGCGGGACCGATACCAGGTAAAGCTTCAAGTTCGGTGGACGTGGCCTCGTTGATATTAATCCTATCGTCTTTTTCACCCCCTTCTTTTTGAATCGATATTTTTTTATCCGCCTTCGGCGAATCATTCAAACTGAGCTTGGGCTGATCTGAGCTTTTCTTCGTCGTGTCGCCACCAAGGCGTAACAAAGGCGTTCTTTTATCTGCAGGGTTGGTTTTTCCTCGCGTTGGTAGGACAGCGACACTCTCTTTACATGCTGCCGGTGTGTACATGATTTCGGTCGCCGCACTTTCGTTGCAACCCGAATTGGCAAAAATTAAAAGGAAAAATGAAAGAACATGTGTTTGAAACATTATGACTCCTTAAGTCGAGCACCAAAAGCGATGCAGGCCTTTATCGGCCTCGCTCCAGAACCGTTTCAGGTACATCCAAAATAACAATACAAATCAAACACTTAACCAACATATCGATGTAGATTGTGGTTGATGGAGCGAGGCGAGGAAACCCAACAATGTAACGTTGGGGTGTCGATCTAGAGACTTTTGAAGTAGTGTTCTTTGAATTTTTATTTGGACAAAACATGACACGAGATATTCTCATGATTCCCGGTCCGGTCGAGCTTTCTCCGGCCGTTTACAAAGCGCTCGCCGCTCCCATCGCCTCCCATGTTTCGCCAACGATTATTGAAGCGCACGGCGCGGCTTTGGAAAATATGCGGCGAGTTTGGCTGGCAGGTCCCGAAACTCAACCCTTCATTATTGCAGGCTCTGGGACGATTGCGATGGAAATGGCGATTACCAATATTTGTGAAGCTGGCGATAAGGTTATCGTTCTTAACTCGGGATATTTCGGTGATCGAAACGAGAAAATGCTCAAAAGATTGGGCGTTGAGGTTCGCGCGATCAAAGCCGAAAAAATTGGAGCCCATCCCGATCTTGAGCTCCTTGAAAAAGAGCTCAGCGAAGACAATTATAAGGCCGTTTTTGGAACCCATGTTGATACCTCCACCGGTGTTCGCCTAGACGTAGAAAAGGTGAGCAAGCACTGTCGTCAAAGCGGAACCCTATCGATTTTTGATGGTGTATGTGCAACCGCGGCAGAGACTTTTCGAATGCAAGATTGGGGAGCCGACGTCTATTATACAGCCTCACAAAAAGCGTTGGGACTTCCTCCAGGACTCGCGTTGATGGTTTGTAGTGAAAAAGCGATTAAGGCGCGCAAGACGCTCAAATCTGGTCCTCCCCTAAGTATGGATTGGTTGGCGTGGCGTCCGATCATGCAAGCCTACGAAAATCGTAAAGGAAGTTACTTTTCCACGCCAGCAACCGGGTTAATTTCGGCCCTAGATGTTTCCTTAGAAGAAATTTTATCGGTTGGAATGGAAGAGATTTTTTCGTTGCACCAAAGAGTGGGAGATCGGTTCCGAAGTCTATTCGAAGAACATCATCTTTCCATTCTTCCCGAGTCTAAATACGCGGCCAACACCTTGAGTGCGGTATATTACGGGGAACACCAGACGATTCTTCAGCAAGTTAAGGAAGGAGGCTACGTTATTGCGGGCGGTCTACATCCGGAAATCAAAGCAACTTATTTTCGAATTGGACACATGGGATATAGCGCGCGAAATGGCAAAGATGTTCAAGGTCTAATCGATGTGCTGAAGAAACTATTATCTGAGAAATAACCGTGTAGAAGTCCAATTCTACACTTGCGAAGGAGATGCTTAACATGACACAATCGACGCCTTGTAACACAGGATTTTAAAACACATGTCGACGACTTGGCCTGAAAACTGGGTAGACCTTCCCCTCGCCGTTATTGATGTTGAGACCACGGGCCTCGACGCGGACAATGATCGTATTGTTGAGATCGGAATCATTCGATTTGAAAACCGTCAGGTTGTGGAGCGTTATTGTAAACTTGTCGATCCTGAACGGCCCTTACCTGAAGACACCACACGAATAACTGGCATAAAGCCCGAAGATCTTGTCGGTGCGCCGCCCTTTTCCGAAATTGCCCAAGAGGTCAGCGACCGTATTCAGGGCGTAGGTCTTGTAGCCTACAATTTGAGTTTTGATCGCGGGTTTATCCAAAACGAGTTGGAACGCTGTGGACTCTCATGGCCAAAAGAAAGTCCAACCTTGGACCCTCTCATTTTTGCACGCCAGTTTTTTAAAGATTCTCGCCGTAAGAATTTAGCAACGATTTCAACCCTTCTTGGTATTCCTTTGGAAGAGGCGCACCGTGCAGATCACGATGCCGAGGTCGCCGGAAAAGTCCTTTTTGCGTTTGAAGACAAGCTTCCTCAAAATCTTGACCAACTTTTGATTTTGCAAGGCCAATGGGAAGCGGCCCAAACCCAAGCAATGTCGTCATGGCGTTCCTTTGATTCGAATTTTTCGGCCTTAGGAAGCGCACAGGTAGGGCTGGGTCCCGCCTATATTTATGGGGATGAAACAGATCCCCTACGTGCCCTATTTTCGAGTGTTCCAGAAGCCAAAGCGGTGGAAACACCCACTTAAGCTATTTTATTTTTCTTTTTCCAAGGAATTGATCTTCCACGGAGGAGTTATTTTTGAAAAATCTATTTAATCGACTTAGCGAACTTGCTGCTTTTCTTCTCGTAGGTACTTTTATTGCCTTGGTTTGGGCGAACCTCGATCAAGAATCCTACCACCACATTATTGAAGGTACCTTGTTCACGAGCAGTCTTTTAAGTCATGCTCCTGGTCACGTGGTAAGCCTTCACTTTTTGGTGAATGATATTTTCATGCTTCTTTTCTTCGGCATTGCGATGAAAGAAGTGTCGGAAAGCTTTTTGCCCGGTGGCGCTTTATCATCGGTCAAAAAAGCAGCCATGCCAGCCATTGCAACTGCCGGTGGCGTCCTTGGTCCAATTGCAACCTTTTTTATTCTTCATTCAGTACTCGCTCCAGAACCCGGGTTTGTAGGAGCATGGGCCATTCCGACGGCAACCGATATCGCGTATTGTTGGCTTTTTGCCGGCTTGATTTTTGGCCGCGCCCATCCCGCTGTAACCTTTCTGCTCGTCTTGGCGGTCCTTGATGACTTGGTCGGCATGCTCATCATCGCCGTTTTCTACACACCTGAGGTCCACTTAAGCTGGCTCGGTTTGGTTGTCTTGGCGATCATTCTTTGTGAAGGCATGCGTCGTCGCGGCGTGAAAAGCTTCTGGCCTTATATGCTCATCGGAGCGCCATTGGCGTGGTTCGGCCTTCACTATACCGGCGTTCACGCAGCCTTGGCTTTGGTTCCAATCGTACCTTTCATGCCGCACGCCGAACGTGATGCAGGACTTTTCACCGACAGCGATCACAACGATACAATGAATAACTTTGAACACTTCTTCAAACCCATTGTAGATGT
>JALSKP010000163.1 GCA_026988815.1 Myxococcales bacterium
ATTCCAATCTCCGTTGTCGGCGCCGCTGGTGTTCAAACGGTCTTCGTTGACGCAACCTTGGAACTCACCGTTCGTCCACACGTTACGCCTGATGGAAACATCCAGCTTAAAATTCAAGCGACGAAGAACGAGCCTGATTTCCAGAACACAGGTGCACGTGGCGATCCGACAATCATTCGTAAAGAGGCGCAAACCGAGCTTCTCGTCAAAGACGGCGATACGACTGTGATTGGTGGAATCTACACACGTAACTCTGGTTCAGCGATTTCAGCCATTCCTTTCTTTCATAAAATTCCAGTTCTCGGATTCTTCTTCCGTACAGAAACTGAAAGCGATAGACGTACTGAACTCTTGATTTTCATTACGCCCAAAATCGTTAACCGAGCAGAAGCTCTAGGCTCGATGAGCCCAGGAACTGTCGAATCTCAACCAGAAGCAAAAAAGGAGCAGTGATTCGAAAGAATCCGAGAAAACTGATATGATTACAAAAACGTTTAAGAAAAATGGTATCCAGATGCGCATCCTAATTTCAATAATAGCTCTAAGTTCTTTTGGTCTCATCGCTTGTGCCGAACCAGAACCATCAATTTTGATTAACGCTCACGTCTTCCGGACAGGGGCCGAGATTTCCGATCCCGACGAGATGACCGGATTATGTGATCCGCCCAAGTTTGATGCGTGTGCCTCGGCAGGATTTGACGACGAGCAAATCGTTGCGACCCGTCTATTCGCCGATGTTGCAAAGGCGGTACCTCAAGTCGCGATCGTGATGAAAAATCAACTCGCCAATACCGAGCGCTTAGCCCAGTTGGGCGAAGACAATAACCTGCGTGTGGATACCAATGCGATTCAAATGGAAACCCTCGTTGCGACTTTTTCTCCTTCCGGACCTTTGAAGAATATCGGTGATGGGGGCAGATTAGAAATCCCCCTAGGAACGATTCTCAAGTCTGAAGGTGAGCTTCATTTGGGAACACCTTTGGCGCTATTCGGCGATGCTGAAAAGTTGGCGAAAGCCGTCAGAGATATCGCCGGGGAGTCTGGTGGGTACGTTGTGACCTCTGTAGATCTCCAATATTTCGGGAAAACACTTGGCGGAAACGAAGTGGTTTCAAATATCCTAACGATGCCCATCGAATTGTGTTCAGGATGCGCACCCGAACCCGATACCTGCAATCCTTTTACGGCCGTTACGCCGATTTGTATCCCTTAAACACCGATCTCCTCATTCCAAATTGGCCCTCTGGGCCTTTTTTTTTAGATCGAGTTTAGAGATAATATGTAAAAATATACATATTCTGTTGTGTTTTTTCCTCATTCGAATAAAGTGAGATCATGAGCGACGACCAAAACATCAATGAGTTACGCAACCGCGTGATCTACGCGCTCTTTTCGCCTGCTGCCAAAATTTCTCAGTCTTTCAAGATTCCATTATCAAATTTAAAAGAATTGATGGAAGTGGCCTATTTTCATGAGACCAAAAAAAGTGGTTTGAAAATGAAGGAAGTCGCCAAGGTGATGGACGTGAGCATGAGTAAAGTCGCGTTATTATCACGCGCATTAAAGAAAAACTTTTCGACTGAAAACGTGGATTTGGCGAGGCGTATTGAGTTTATGTTGTGGTCTGGGGCGATGACCTCGGCGAAGATTAAACAGGTGCTACCGGACGCGAGCGCGGAGGAGATCAATTCTACTTTGCTTGAATTGGTTCAAGAGAAAAAACTCCGAAAAGAACGTCGCGATCAAGTGTTTCATTATGTGCTCAACATCGATGTCGATCGGCGAGTGTGGGATTCCTGGCTAGCCAAAGTTGATGGGCTTAATAACGTTCTTCGAACGGTTGCCGATGCTGTTTATGCGCGCTTTTTCGAGAACGATGAACGTGCATTCGCGCGTACACTTAGCTTTCGCGTGATGCCCGCAGATATCGAAAAACTTCGCGCGTTTTATGAGAAAGAATTGTTTAAACTGATCGTCGAATTAGACGCAAAAACAGAGGGCGAAGAAGACGCTATTCCGCTCTCTCTATCTCTCTTCTGGGCGCCCTATAATTTTATAGAAGAAAAAGATAAAGAGGAAAAGTGATGTACCGTTTTTATTTGATATGCGTTTTTACCATATTTTTTTCTTGTAATGACACAAGTATTACCGGCCCACCCGAACCCGAAGGATGCGGTAAAGGTGTGAAACGAGTGATTCAGAAAGGACGAGAGCTATGCGTTTACGATTGGGAAATCGTTATTGAAACGGGGTTTAATTGCCCGGTGGCCTACTCTCAGTTTAGAGGCTTTGAACCCGTTTTCGGCGTATGCTCCGATTTCGGAGACTTGGAGGAAATTGAAATTATTGATATTTTTGAAGGCTTTGATTTACAGCCGAGTCGTCTTCCCTCCTTTTTTAATGGTC
The DNA here is from genome assembly GCA_026988815.1 of Myxococcales bacterium. GTDB lineage: Bacteria > Myxococcota_A > Bradymonadia > Bradymonadales > Bradymonadaceae > CALJNB01. The sequence continues at coordinate 2,407 of JALSKP010000163.1, forward strand.
CGCCCGCTAAGAAACTTGACCTGCTTTTTGTCGTGGATAATTCTGGATCGATGTGCCAAGAGCAAGACCGTTTGTCGCGCTCCTTTGACGCTTTTATTGCTCCCCTCGCCGATGTGGACTTTCAACTAGGAATCACGACAACTCAATTAGAGCCCAACTATGCACCCGAACCCGTCGCTCAACCCGGGTATCTGCAGTCTCAGCCACAACCTTTACCCGGATTTGATCGGAGCTGCGTTCAAGATATCGACAACAATGGAAAGCTTATTGATGGCAGTTTCAAAGCCTTTAAAAAGCGTTTGGCTTTTGCGGCCGATTGCATGAAAGTGCCCGACGATTTTTACAAAAATCTGAGCAGTGCAGATATCACTTGTGCGTTAGAAGAGGTTGATACGGGATGTTCTATTGGAAATCGATGTGGCGGCGCCAATGGAAAATGCGATTTATCAGATCTCGTCCCCAACCCTTCATCGTATCGAAGTTTACCAAACGTGTTCAAATCGGCGGACTATCAAAGAGGCGGCGAGCTCGATCGAGATAAGCTCTCCAAAGATTTTAGATGTGCACTTTTGGTCGGAACGAGAGGACATGGTGTCGAGAAAGGATTGGCTGCCGCGGTCCTTAGTGTGAGCAAAACCCTGACCGGTGGTGCTGTGGGAAGTCCTGGTGCGGACCAAAGCAAGCCCAATCACGGATTCATTCGTACAAAATCTGCATTCGGTTTGGTTTTTGTCACGGATGAAAACGATTGTAGCCATGACGGTAGTTTAGACGAGGGCACGAGTTGTGGCGATGCCGTATGCGAGTACGCCATAAAAGATGGCGGCCTAATCGCCATCGAAAAATTGAAAGCCGATCTTATTCGCAACTTAGAGGATACAAAGGGAGAACAACTTAACGCGAACGATATTATCGTCGGATCTTTACACGGTCGACCCACTATCTTTGAAGGAGAATCCAGGAAGGAGTGCCCGATCGATACGCCAACCGGCATTCTTCCAGCTTGCGCAACGGCAAGCGGCGTTGTCTTTTCGGGATCCCGTTATGCGGATTTTCTGAGGGCCTTCGGTACTTCTGGCTACTCACTTTCTCAGGCTTCCCCAATTTGTCGTGAAGATTGGACGGACTACTTTATTTCGATGGGAGGTTTTTTCCGTTCAAGATTGAAATCATCTAACTAAAGTTCGAGGACCTGTCGGCACGATTCTACATCGCGCCCGATTTGAACTTTAAGAGAATCCATGGAAGAAAATTTCTTATCTTCTCTTACCTTTTTTACGAAAGCCAAAGACATCTGGTCTCCGTAAATGTCTCCTTCGAAGTCACATAAAAAGGTTTCAACGACGACCTCTTTTGAGGTGTGATAAGTGGGTTTGGTTCCGATGTAGGTTGCGCCTTTATAGCGATTTCGGCCAACCTCTACATAGGTTGCATAGATCCCTGCGCCGGGAATGAGGCGCGAAGGTGAGAGCGATAGATTAGCGGTCGGAAACCCAAGGCCCGTGCCTTTG
>JALSKP010000164.1 GCA_026988815.1 Myxococcales bacterium
TTCGCTTTTATGCGTGAAACAATTGTCTTTGCTTTGGGTCGAAAAACATCCATAACAGACCGTAAATCGAGATGAGCACCTTTGATAAATACATCCATCGCTTTCTTCATCCCTTCAGAAAAAATACGCATTTTCGTTAGCCTTGCCATAATAACCGGATCTACGCCCTCTTCGGCGGCGCCCTTTTCGGCCTCTCTCAAGGTTTCTAGAACTCCGCTAATGAAATGAAGTTCACGTTCCTTCAATACTCGCCCGATCATTTCGCGGAGGTCGGTTTCGGCCGAATAGAACCAGGCGCGTTGGTTGGGACGGCGTCGTTTTTTCAGTACTCGCCAGTATTCAAGTTCGCGGACGAGCATCGAAACCGCGCCTTTTGACATACCGAGTTCGGCTTGTAAATCGGCTGCGGATTTCGGCGAGGTCGAAAGGTAGAGGTGCGCCCAAACGCGACCTTGGTTGCGTTTAAATCCCCAAAATTCGATCACTTGCCCAACCGCCTCAACCGCTGAAACTCGCCAATGCAGATCCTCTTGCATGTCCTCGATTGGGTTCATGCAGCAACCGAATTCAGGTAAGCGCCAAGATGGGTTTGGGCCCAGTTTATTAAGTCTTGCGTGCACCCTTTATCGGCGTAGTGCTGCAAAGGTTGGAGCCCTAATTCGACTTCCTCTTTTAAGGCCTCGACAGCGGGCTCAAATCCCAGTGCGACCACACGCTCACCGAGGCGTTCTAGGTCGGAGGTCGACGATCGGTCGCTCTCCCAAAAGGCACGAATTTCATCTTCAAAACTTGGGTCGACGGACACTGCTGTAGTGATCAAAAACGAAGGATTGGCGTTCTTTAAGTCTGCGAAACGATCTTTACCTTGATTGGGTAAAACATCTTTCAAATCATCGGCCAATTGGAAAGCCACGCCAAGGTGTCGTCCGACACGTTGAAAATGATCTTGGGCTTGCGGATTTTCGACTTCTAACGCTGGCCCTAATCCACACCAAGCGAATAGGGCACCGGTTTTTCCTTCGGCAATCGATCGCCAGCGATCGAGTTCAAGCACCGTCGATCGGGCTTCAAATTCGTCGATCACCGAACATGACATTTCGCGCAGCACATCGGCTGCACTCACCATCACGGGATGACGTAGGGTTGCAAGATTTGAGAAGGCTAAAGCGAACATAATATCGCCACAAAGGATCGCTGTTTTGGTGTCCCATTTTTTATGAACACACATTTGGTTGCGCCGCTCGTCGGCCTCGTCGATAACGTCGTCATGTACAAGGCTTGCTGCGTGAATAAGTTCGGCAGTAACGGCAATTCGTCTTGCTTTTTCAGCGTCAAGACCTAGCATCTCGGAAAAGTAGCTGACCAACATGGGCCTCACACGTTTTCCGCCTGCATTCACATTGAATTGCGCGCCGTCCCAGAGAGAACGCCCATTTGAACTGTTGAATCCGGTAAGATTGGACGGCTCTAATAGTAAATTAATATCTGAATTTACTAAATTTATAAAAGCTTTACTTTTCTTATTCATTTTCTTTGTCCCACGTTGTCTAACGTTCATGTAGTTCAAAAACATTTGAACCGCAAGTATAACTTAATGAATTCGCAATTTCACTTAGAACCAGGTACGAAGGGCCTCTTCGCAAATTGAGGACTTTTTCATGTGTGAATTCGAAGAAAAGTACTTTGCGCTCATTGATGGCGCTCAAGAACAAAACTATATTCCAGAAACGGCAGAAAAGCTTGCGCAGGCTTTTCAACTGGCCGAAGAAGCTGGACGAAAAGACTATGAGTTATTGGCGCGTTATCTTTATACTTTCTCTATCGCGCCGATCGATCCGGAGCAATCTCTTGTTTCCTTTGCCTGGTGTATCGCAAACCAGGAGCATTGCGGACCGATGATTCCCAAGTCTTCGATCATTGAACTCTATCCTATCGTAACAGGAATTCTGCGTTCCTATCCCGACTATTCGCTCGAACAAATCGAGACCACCTTTTTGCACATGGAAGAGGAGTATCAAAAACTTGGTTTGCCGATGCGAGATGTGCTCCATTGTCGACTCTACGGAAAACTGGGTATTGGGGATCGCGAAGGCGCGAAGGACATCTACCGAAAATGGCAGATCGCAAAACCTGGACCGCGAACCTGTTCGGTGTGTGATCGGTCGACAAGCGTCCTCTATCATGTCTACCTCGACCGCCCCGAACGGGCGCTCAAAGAAGCCGAGCCGATCTTATCGGGACAAATATTGTGTCGGGACGGACAACCGATGATAACGCAATGCGCCTCGCTCATTCCCTTGATTCGCGCCGAACGTTTTTCGGAAGCTGAGCGTCATTTCCGAGATAGTTTTCGCCAACTTGGCAGCGTTGGATTCGCAGGAATTTGGTCGGCCGGTCGTCAGTTGTTTTACCTTTCTTTGATCGGAGACCTCAGTCGAGGAAAGCGAAATATCGAACGCTTTTTCCCGATTGCGACCAATCAGGGTACGCCCACGGATCGTTTCGGTTACTGGCTAGCAAGTCGATCTTTTATTTCCGCCCATATCGATCAAGACAAAGCACTTCCTGAAATGGAAGGCCTAGAAGGTGAAGATCCGGTCGAGGTTTTAGAAGGTTTAGATAAGAAAATCTTCTCCCTTTCAAAACGTTTTGATTCGCGTAATAACAACGGCGAATACACGAGAATTGCCAACGCCTATATTCAACTTTTTGACGCGCTTAAGAAAACAATTCCTTAGAGAGAATGCCATTGAATGGCGCTAAGGCGGCGTTCATCGGGCATGTCCTTTTTCGTTGATGAAAAAAGATATTGAAGACGCGTGTCTGATGGATGATCGCAAAAAAGCGTTTCCGCCATTTCCTCCACACCCATTCTACAGCGCGCGTTGGCTTTGACGGGAAAGAGTTTCTGAAAAGAAACGCCCACATTTCCCCCGATTTCGTTCTTCACACGTGCGCTCTTCACGGTAATGGTTTTCACCTTTTTTTCGTTTTCGTCGGACTGAACGACGAGCAGAAGTTCGTCCTTATCTTTGACCGTAAATATCGTATAGGCTTCTCCCTCCGAGCTCGCCTCGTCTTTTTTCACATCAAATTCTGGAAACGCAGTTTGCATCGTTTTGAGATCAAAGGCGCTGGTCGGTCCAAGACGTCCTACGCCGCTACCGGAGAGTAAAATTTCTTTAATCGGCATCTTCGTGGGTTTTTCGGCAACCTTCTTGTTGGTCTCTTTTTTTACGACCTTGGATTCTTCAGGCTTGTCTTTGTTTTCCTCACTCTTACAATTTACGATAAAAACGAGAAGGAGAAGGCTAGTATATTTCATTGAATATTCCGGATGTTCAAAGGAGAAAATCTTTCTCATATGTTAGATTAGCTCCGCACACATATCATAAAAAAGGCGAAGAATGAAAAACCAAATCGTGGATAAGAAAACATGGATTGAAAAGCGCAAAGCGCATCTAGAAAAGGAAAAGGCCTTCACTTTGCGTCGTGACGAGCTTTCGGCCGAGCGAGGAGCCCTCCCCTGGTTGGCCGTCGAAGAAGATTATCGATTTTCATCTGCTCAAGGAGAATCCACCTTGGGCGATCTCTTTCAGGGAAAAAGACAACTTATTATCTACCATTTTATGTTCGATCCCGAATGGGAAGCAGGGTGTAAGAGTTGTTCCTTTTGGGCCGACAATTTTAACGGCATCGATGTCCACCTACAACAGCGCGATATCGCCTTCGTTGTCATCTCACGGAACGCGCTAAAGGTCCTAGAAAACTACCAAGCCCGAATGGGTTGGTCCTTCCCTTGGGTATCTTCACTAAATAGTAACTTTAATTACGATTTTGGTGTTTCCTTTGAGAGCTCATCGGCGGAGAATTACAACTTCGGCACCTCATCTTTTAAGGGCGAAGCCCCGGGTATCTCCGTGCTCTACAAAGATGATGAGGGAAATATTTTTCGAACCTACTCCACCTATTCTCGTGGATTGGACATGCTCAACGGCGCCTATCATTTTATGGATTTAACACCCAAAGGACGCGACGAATCGAATCTCGATTATGCGATGGAATGGTTGAGACGAAACGACGAATACTAAACACCTGCGTTTTGAATTGTGGGGTGCTCGCACCTTTTTGGAGACAATGACATCATGCATTTCAAGATGGTGTGGATACGAAATCACAATCTAAAGATACAACCCTCAATTGCGCGTCGCAAATGCGCGCGCGTGACAAGATCAAGTTCGCCTTCCAAAATTTCACGGAGTTGGGTTTCGATTTCCGGCGAGGCTACCTCTATAAGGACCTCGGCAATGCGTTCAGAACTCACCCAATCCTTGGCGTCAATCATCTGGATAAGGGAATCTGTCAACGAATGATCGTAGGACCCATCATCGCCCTCAATAAGGGCAGCCAACTTCCACGCGTTGATGGCGCGCAGGTTCTCGCGGTAATCTCCATGCGCGATGATTTTCATCGCTTTCACATCAGAAAAAATATCCTGATTGGTAAACTCTGCAACGAAACTCGTAAACAAACGATCTCCGAGAAAGGCCAAGTCCAAGACGTGAACGTATCGAATCTCAATATCTGGCAAATAGGTATACGAAAAGACGGGCGTACCCTTCAACTTCCAACATGCAGACTTGGGCTCGGGCCGTGACGGGAAACTACACGAGGCGACGTCGCTCAATGCCAGTTCGCTTTCCATAAAAAGACTTGCTAGATAGGCGAACCCAACCTCATTTTTTAGAATAAACAAGCGCATAGGTTTAGGAAGAAAAGTCTTCCAACCAGGCAATAACGCGATCGCTATAATCAATATCGTCGAAGCGACTCATCTCTTGAATGCCCGTGGGACTTGTAACATTGACCTCCGTTAAGGCGTCTCCAATAACATCTAAACCAACGAAGTACAGACCTTCGGCTTTTAGCTTGGGACCCACCAAGTCGCATATCTTACGGTCATTTTCGGTCAGCGCGGTTTTCTCGACGCGGCCGCCCACATGGATATTGCCGCGATGTTCGTCCGATTTTGGGACACGTAAAAGCGCCCCAAGCGGTTCGCCGTTCAACATCAAAATTCGCTTATCCCCTTTTCGCGCATCGGGTAAATAGCCCTGACAGATCATTCTCTCCTGACCCTCTTTGGTCGATACTTCGATCATCGCGTTGAGATTTTTGTCCTCGCTGGTGATGACAAAAATCCCCGCTCCACCATGTCCGTCAATGGGCTTGATGACCGCAATCCCATCATGATTTTTAGTAAACTCTTTTATGTGTTCAGATGAGGCCGTGACAATGGTATCAGGAATAACTTCCGGAAAATGAAGGGCGAATAGTTTTTCATTCGCGTTGCGCAAACCCGAGGGGCGATTGAGAACCAAACATCCTTGATCGTCGGCGAGTTGTAGCAAATGGGTCGCGTGAAGATATGCGGTATCAAAGGGCGGATCTGTACGCATAAATGCCGCATCAAAAAACGAACCGAGCGCGCGATCCTCGGCGTCCTCAAGTTGAAAAAAATCTCCTTCAACGCGCTGAAGCCCAACCTTTGCCACCGGTGCTCTACACGAGGCCACACCTTTCTGAGAACTTGCATAGAGTGCCTCATGACCACAATAATAGATATCGTGTCCGCGTTCTTGGGCGGCAAGCATGAGTGCGAAGGTGGTATCCATTTCGATATTAACCTTCGCGATCGGATCCATGATAAATAATAATTTCATTGTTAACCTTTATTTTTTGGAGCTTTAAGGGCGTCCAATCCAGTCGTTGCTCTTTCCCAAATATACTTAGGAATTTCCATCACATAATCGGAATCCGCCCATCGTGCATAGCGACTCCCGTCTTTTTTGAATACACTTCCGATTTCGAAAACATAGGTTTTGTCGTCCGTCTTGAGCGTAATCTTACCCGCTGATTTTTTTCCTAAACCGGCGTCCTCAATAGATTTTTCTTTCCAAGAAATCGCCGTCATTTTGGCGAAACTTCCCAAAAGAGGTGCGATCTTGCTCCCATCTAAGGCTGCTTTTCCCGCAAACCAACGCTTTCCCTTTTTCTTTATTATTAGGGATTCTTTTCCCGCAAGTTGGAAGGATTTAATATCCTTCAGCGGAATCGTCTTCTCCACACGATGCTTAAAGATGAGATAATCCCCTGCGAGTACACGACCCGGCCCCTTCGTAATGCGGTAAGCAAGTTTACTTCCTTTTTCACGAAGGTAATAAATTTTCTTCGCGGGATTTCCGATTTCGTACTCAACTTTATCCTTGCCAAACATCGCAACGACCGTCGACAAAGGAGGATCGAGGTCCATTTCTTTGTCAGTCTTTCTACCGCTAAAACCTGCCGCATTTAGATGTGTGAAGGTCTCAATAAGCTGCTTCACCTCTAAGGGAGCGATGTGGAAGGCCTCTTTCTGAGGAAGGGTCATTTCCCATTTTGAGGCTTTTTTCTCAAACTTTACATGTCCATCTTTTCGATTTTGAATCTCGATTGAATTCGGTTCTTTTACGCTGTGAAAAACGACGTGACTTCTCAAATTATCAAGCGATGCCCTCACCACGGATGCGATATCGCTCTTGGCGACGAATGCTTTTCCATTCATGGTTTTGATATAACTTCGCTGCTCTTTTCCCGTCGAACTCTCCTTGCCGACGAAAAACTCGCTCGCCGCTTTGGAACCTCCTTTAGTAAACAAGGCAACCTTATATGCGCTCCCATCCGATAAATCATAACGATCCAACTTTTCAGAAAGGGCACCGTCCATGCTAATGTCTTGGCCAAACATGGTGTTCAATTTATTCTCGTAGGTTTCGGCGAGTTTTGCCTCTAAGGGCTCAACGATCGTCCAACGTCCTTTTTTTTCCAGAACTATTTTTTCGCCCTTGGGCTTGGTAATCTCCACCCTTTCTATCTTCTCCTTCATCGAAATCTTAAAGGGAGGCGCAGAGGTTTTTGTGGGCTCTTTGGGACAGCCGGAGCCTAACATCATTAGGGCGCCTAAAATGAGGCTAAATGGTTTTTTCATTATTTTCCTATAGTTCAAATTTCTCTTTTCGGCGGCGTCTGAAGCTCATGATCATCACTCCAAAGAATGCGAATAAACTAGGTACGGCTACGATATTGGCAAACTGAATCTTCCGTTGGTCTTCCTTTGGAACCGCTCCGATAATCTTCGGCGATTTTTTCCCACGGATTTCGCTGAGGGCTGTATTTTGAGCCAACCATTCGATCGTGGAAAAAAGAAACTGTCCGCCGACGCCCGCAAGTTGAGCGTCGAATCCCACCTGATTATTGGCGAGGAAAAAATCGCCACTTCCGACGATGAGGAGACGGCCTTTCTTGGTATTTTTAACAAGCTTGTTTTCGTCCACACCCTCTGGCAAAGCATTGTCGCGATAGTAACTCGGTATATTACCTCGAAGCGCTGCTGCGACAACAAATGGACCCGGTTGCTCCGAGACGCCGATGTCCAAAAAGTTTTGATAATTCAAGGTTTGAGGTGGTTCGGATCGGCGGATTGAGCTTTTTTCGCTCTTGGCGATCTCAGATATTTTTACACCCTTACGCTTTCTAATCCTTTCCGAAATCGTGATAGAGGAGGGCGCTGGAAGCACCAAGGTCGGAATAGAGGCGATAAAGGGAAGCGTTCGGTCCAGATCTTCTAGCAGAAAAGATGCCGGATGGCTCACTTGAGCGGGCCCTTTGTCGGTCATGATATATCCCGTCGCCAACGCCCTTTCTCGGTCGAGTACAACATCGGAATTGAGCTTTAATCCCATCTCCGCGAAAAAATCATTTAGACCTGTATCTAGTTTTTTTCGAACATCGGGAAGAGGTCCTTTATTTCCCATTTGAGCGCGAATTTTCATCGCCATTTCATTGTCTTGTATAGTCGCCGATTGAAACCAAGCCACCGATCCCCCACCTTGAATATATTGGTCGATAAGGAAGAGAGCTTTTGGCCCGACGGATTTTTCAATATTTAGGATCACCAAGGCGTCGATCTCTTGATCGAGTTTAGCGTCGTCGGCAGAGAGGTCGATGGCCGATACCTCGAACAGATTTCCGTAGATATCTTTAAACATCGGCTCAATGATGGGAACAAAATTTTGGTCAGCAACCGCACCACCGTAGCCCGAAAGAAAGGCCACTTTTTTGGAATTCTCATTCTGTAGATTTAGAAGCGCTTTGGTAAACTCGTATTCGAAATTATCAAAGGCGTTATTCCCGGTCATTCGAAGGTCGCCAATCACCTCCTGTTTATCGCCCATGACAAACGCGATACCTTTGTAAACAGCGCGCAGGGACACTTCATTCTCGCTGCGCTGCCCGATCGCAACCTTCTCTATGCCATACTTTTTCGCTTCTTTTTCAACAGCTTCATCTTTTCCTTCGGGCGAAATGATTTGATAGCTAAGTTTACCATTTGAGGAGGCCACATAGTCGCTAAGAAGGTCTTCTACATTTTGTCGAACAATATGAAGCGGTACTGGCATGTTCGGCGAAATAAACGCTTTTATCTCAACCGCTTCTTTCAGCGATTCCACGGCCGCCACACTCGCCGGACTTAGCGTATACATTTTGTTATCGGTTAGATCATAAGTAATCGTTTTCTGCGATAAGAAAAGGTTCAAAAGAACGACCACCACGATGGTAATAATAACGATAGTAATACGGCTTATGCCCGCTAAAAAGCGTTGTTGTTTTCCTTTTTCTTCCATTACCACCTCCTCGACGATACCGATGCTTGGGCAATAACCAGGCTGATAACAATGATAGAAAAATAATAAAACACATCGCGTACATCAATGACGCCGCGCGCGATGTTTTGAAAATGATAATTGGTGGAAAGGTATTCCAAGATATGCGCGCTTGTGCCGGTCGGATTACCACCGAATTTTTCGATTAAAAACAGTCCAAAACACATCGAAAAGGAAACGAGAATCGCAACAACTTGGTCCTTCACAAAGGAGGAGGCCATGATGCCGATGGCCGCGTAAGAGGAGGCCAATAATATCAATCCCAGATAGCCCGCCCACACTGAACCCCAATCCAATTCCCCTAAACGGGAAAGCGAAAAAGGATAAGGCAAGGTCATCAAGAAGACGACCATCAACAGGGTCACAGAGGCCAGAAATTTTCCGATAACGATCTGAAAATCACTGATCGGCATCGTCATCAAAAGCTCTAAGGTCCCCTCTTTTTTCTCTGTTGCAAGTAGACCCATCGTGATGGCAGGCGCGAAGAAGGCTAAAAAGAGCGGTGCCTGGTTAAAAAAACCTCGAAGTGTGAGCTGGTTAATTTCGCGAAAATAGTCAAACCAAAACAGCGATCCGGTAATCAGCAAAAACAAAATAACGACGATATAGGCGACCGGCGATGTGAAATAGGCGACGCTTTCGCGCTTCCAAACGAAGTATATGTTTTTCATTCTTCCTCCTCGCGTTCTACCGATTCTGCAAGGTCAGACCTTTGCGCTGATAGATAAGACTGGGATGTAAGATAGCGAAAAATATCCTCCAAGGAGGGGCGATAAGGATAAAGAGAGACGATGTTTTCGCTTTTGGTTTCGTAAATAAGTTTACGAAGTTCTGCAATGTCCTTGGTTTCCAATCGAAAATGATTTTTTTCTTCCAAGGCTTCAAGGCTGATAACGCCTTCAAGGTTTCCCAATCCTGTTTCACCGTCTAGGGTTTCAACAATGAGTCCGCCTTTCACATCGATGAGCTTCTTTTCCAACCCTTCCACACTATCATCGGCAACGATTCGTCCTTCGTTGAGAACAATAATCCTGTCACATATAGCGGCGACTTCCTGTAGAATATGCGTCGAAAAAATGACCGTTTTTTCTTTTCCAATTTCCTTAATCAAATCTCTGATTTCAAGAATCTGGTTGGGATCTAGGCCCGATGTAGGTTCATCCAAAATAATAACATCGGGTTCATGAATAATCGCCTGGGCCAAACCGACACGCTGACGATAGCCCTTGGAAAGCTCGCCGATATCACGCGTAATCATGTTCGTTAAACCGGTGAGGGAAACGACCTTTTTAATCGCCTCTTGTCTTTTGTTGGAGGGGATAGCTCTCACTTCGGCGATGAATTTCAGGTAATCAAATACCATCATATCATCGTAAAGAGGCACGCTTTCGGGCAAATAACCAATGCGTTTGCGTACCTCTTTTGACGCTTTATAAACATCAAAACCGCAGACTGAGGCCCGACCTTTGGACGGCGCCATGAAGCAGGTTAATATCTTCATTGTCGTACTTTTTCCCGCGCCATTGGGACCAAGAAAACCAACGATTTCGCCCGGTCGAATTTTGAAACTGATGCCGTCGAGGGCTTGGAAATCACCGTAGTTTTTTCCGAGATTCTCAACCACGATAGAATATTCGGTCATCGGAACTCTTTGGATAAGGGAGGCCTAGGATCAAGACTCGCTGAGCCTCCGTCAAGATCATTTAGGGCAAATTTCGTCTTATATTAGTCGGTGTCGGCAACCGTGATGCCCTGAGAGGAACGAAACTCAAAAAGGGCGAGGTATTCGATATTGCCCGCCGGCCCATGAACTGGACAATCGATGCCTTTCGAAAAAATAAACCCCAACTTTTCGGCGGATTTAATCACTCTATCAATCGCCTCTAGTCGCGCTTGCACATCTCGAACGACGCCCCCTTTTTCAATATTATGGCGACCTACCTCGAACTGAGGCTTGATCAAAACAATGAGACAAGCGCCTTCTTTTAAAAACTTCTGTGTTGGAGGAAGAATGAGATCCAAAGAAATGAAGGAGCAATCGATGACCGCCAGATCGCACAATTCGGGTAGGAGGGAGGCTTGGGTATGGCGCATATTCGTGCGTTCGTGGGAAATCACCCTCTCGTCAGTGCGCAGCCTCCAGGCCAGTTGGTTGTAGCCAACATCGATTGCATAAACGCGCGTGGCGCCTTTTTGTAAAACGCAATCCGTAAATCCGCCCGTAGAGGCCCCGACATCTATCACGACCAAGTTCTGACAGTCGAAACCGAAAGCGTCTATGGCAGCCTCTAATTTCAAACCTCCGCGAGAGACATACTTGATTAAAGACCTGCCTTTGATTTCGATTCTTGCATCTGGATCGACTTTCTGCCCGGCCTTATCCACCCGTTGCTCATTCACAAAAACTTCGCCCGCCATAATAATAGCCTTAGCCTTAGAACGGGTATCAACGAGTTCTCGGTCGACGAGGAGAATATCTATGCGTTCTTTTTTTGCCATTTTATTCAGCGCAACTATCTAAAACATTGTATAAATCTTTACAAAATTCGAGCTGGTCCGGTTTAACTTCCGATGCGGACCCACACAATTGTGTCGACGATTTTTTTAGTTGCCCACATAGCTCCGGATAGTTTTTCTCTTTGGCCAGCGCATCAAACAAAAGCGAGGCCGCGAAATAATTCATTTCGTCGACAACCTTATCGTTCACAACCGATGATAGGAGAGGAATCGCCTTCGCGTAATCCTGAATATCGTAGGCTTTTTGGCCCGCCAAGAAAGCTTGCTGTTTTTGCGAACGGGCCGCGTTTTCGACCTTAGGTGCACTCTCAAAGGACTCCCCTTCGTTTGCGTCTCGGGTTGTCGTTTTTGCCTGAATGAGATCTTTTTTAACGGGCGGAGCGCTTGAACACCCCACACCCCAAACGACCCCCATTACCCACCAATGCGTGCTGCAAAATCTTCTTATAGCGTTGTTTTTAAACATATAATCCTTGAGGCCTGAAACCAAATTCACCTTCGCCCGATAAAGGAAGGCGCAAGGGAGGTTATCATGCAAACTAGAATTTCAGAACTCATAACACAACAAAATTGGCAAACCTTAGTCGAGGGGATTGGACTCGAATATATCGACTTGGATATCGGCAAAGAGGATTTTTCCCTCTGGAATATCGACGAGAATTTTTGTGGCGATCTTAGGCTACTTGGAAAGAAAAAACGTGTCTGCTTTTTTTCGATTCAAATGGACAATTATGACGAAAATAGATGTCTTCAAGCGATTCGCGATTGTGCGCGAAAAACTACCGATACGCTACTTTGGCTCGTCGACCATAAGTCGCCGAAAATCGTCTACTACGACGCCGTGCTAAGAAAGGCCAAAAGTTTGAGCGTCGATTACCTGGATGCCAAAGAACTCGATTTTGACCAATCACCGGACCAATCATTAACCGCCATCTTTGACACAAGCGCAATCACGAAAAGGTTTTTCCTCGCCTTTCGAAAACAGCACCATGCACTTTCCAACGCCATTGAAAACGGACCCCACGATGCGCCAACCCGTCATGTTATCGCACTTATATGGATGCTCCGAATTACCTTTCTCACCTTTGCCCAATCCCAAGGCGCGCTCAACGGTGATTACAACTACCTGTCCAAAGCAGTAAAAAGGTATACTACCTCGGAACTTCATTCCTTCCATTTGGAATTTCTAAACGTTATCTTTTTCGACCTTCTCAACACGCCTATTCACGAAAGAAAAGAAGATGCAAAAGTCTTGGGTCAAATCCCCTTCCTTAATGGTGGTCTATTTGAGGCTAGCCTCGAAGAAAAAAAATGGACAAAAATGAAGGTCTGCAACGCGACCTGGTCGCAGGTCTTCTCGCAACTTTTTGAAAAATTTCGATTCGTCTCCGAAAACAAAGCGATGTCGGATACCTCAGGTGTGGATCCCGAAATGTTGGGAAAAGTCTTTGAAGCACTGATGGCCGCTGGCGATCGAAAACGTACGGGTGCTTTCTATACACCCACAACAATCGTACAAAAGATGGTCATCGAAGGTGTATATGGCTACCTCAGCGATCGCGTCGATATCTCGACGAGTGCCCTTGATGGGTGTCTACAGTCACACGCAAAACGCGGCGAAATCATTCGGCACCTTAACCAGCTCCGCATCTTAGATCCCGCTGTCGGAACGGGTGCGTTTTTAATCGAGGCCCTTCATCTTATTCTTGACTTGAGAAACCGACTTGGCTTGCAACAAAAAGGTACCAAGATCGAGGACCTTATTCATCGCCATCTTTTCGGCGTGGATAAAAACCCGACTGCGGTTCGTCTTTGCGAGTTGCGATTTTGGTTGCAGATTCTGAGTTCCTACAAAGGCCCCATTAAGGACCTCCCACCTTTGCCCAATCTCTCCCATCGTTTCGTTCCTGGCGACTCTCTTCTAGATCCTTTCGAAACCCTTAGCGCCTCAGTACAAAAAAAACGGTGGAGTTCGATTGCCAAATTACAGAGTGAATTTACGCGTTCTCACGGCGGTCCCAAGCGCGCTCTTCTTCACAAAATCGAATCCGAAAAACGCGCGCTTCAAGTTGCCGAAATTTCTATGCGTAGAAAAAAATGCATTGAAGAAAGAACCTTAATCGAACGTGCGCTCAGCGGCCGAGATTTACTCGGCGAACCTGTCAAAGCAAGCCCCCTTCAATCCGATTTATTGCGTAAAAACGCGGCAACAGAAAAGGAACTCTTGGCATTAGAAAACCGTGTATTGGAAAACACCCAAGCACCCATTTTTTCCTACCATTCTCATTTTCCAGATGTGATGCGACGTGGTGGTTTCGATCTCATCATTATGAATCCACCCTGGGTTCGGCAACACAACTTACCCGAGAATGAAAGAAAACAATTTTCGACGCGATACAAATCCAATTCTAGCCAACTTTGGAAAGACGCACGAACACAAAACATCCGCTCCCGCTATGGCAGCCAAGGCGACTTATCTTCGATGTTTCTCGAACGGGCCTGCGAACTTTGCAGGCCTGGGGGACGCGTAGTCGCCTTGGTGCCTTCCAAACTATTACGTGGAATATCAGCTGCGCCCATCCGAGGATTGCTCGGCGAGCGCGACTTGAGAAGCGTTTTTGATCTGAGCGAAAGTGAAGAAAACCTTTTCGATGCAACCACCTATCCGGCCATGATTAGCCTTAGAAATCAAAAAGCAGAAGGACAAATTGAAATAGGTTCATCACAACGACGAGGCGAACAAAGAGACCGAAATAGCCTACTTCTTTTCGGGAACGATCGTCGCGCCCCGTGGACGTGTGCACCCCAAGAGGTGAGCCAAATTATTCGAAAAATCAGCGCCCGGCATTCATCCCTTGGTAGGTTTGAAAAGCTTGAACCTCGACGAGGGATTTACACTGGCGCAAACGATATTTTTGTTAAGAACAAAGGCGAGTTTCCGGCGTCCTTTTCGCCATTCCTAAAAACCCTCATCGAGGGAAAGGGAAGAAAGAGAGAACTGCTTTATCTCTACGATAAACGCTCTCGTATCATGCCCGAAATTTGTCCCCAAATAGAATCCTACTTTGAGGCTCATCGGAGCCGATTGATTTCGAGAGCGGACTATAAAAATAGTAAACCGATGTGGCAGATTTACAGAAATCATCCTGACTTAGTTGGTCCGAAAATCATCTGGCGAGATATTTCAAAGTGGTTTGATGTCTCGCTAGAAACCAGCGACGCCCTTCCTCTCAATACCGTCTATCTCATTCCCTGTTCCGACGAAAAACTCGCAGAGCGCCTTATCACCTATTTTCGTTCGGACTTTGTTCAAGTCTTTATGCGTCTCTTGGGCGAACGTGTAAGGGGTGGGTACCGGCGCCATTTCGCGTGGACGGTGCAATGCATTCCTCTTCCATCAGCAATTTTTGAGGATAGTAAATCTAGTGACTATTTAGAGATCAGTACAAAAGAGAAAACGATTCTTCGTCGTTTTATAGAAAATGAAAAAAATTAATCCTATAGCGGCTTTTGCGAGGTGTTTTCTTCCACCCAATGGTTGTGAGAAATCCCATCCTATTTTTTCGTCACCTCATCTGGATGCCGCGCAAAAACGTTCCGTTAGAGGCCTCGTTCATATTCTACGTATTTTTAGAGGGGCGCTATTGGCAGATCCTGTTGGTTCGGGAAAAACTCGGATTGGGATCGCAACAGCGCTTGTATTTTTAGACCACCCCGATCCACACCTTATGGTTATCGCGCCCGCACGATTGCGTGAGCATTGGCAGAAAGAGGCACGGGTATTCGACCTTGAACTTTCTTTCCATTCCCACGCGTGGATGAGCCGTGAGGGTGCTCAGAGCATCGCGCCTGCATCCAACAATACTATTGTGATCGTCGATGAAGCACATTGTTTTAGGAACCCCAAAACGAAGCGTGCGGCTGCTCTTCGAGCTCTAGGCGCGCATCCTTTATTGCTTCTTAGCGCAACCCCTTTTGTAAACTCAGATAAGGATTTACTCCACTTGATCGGTTATTTTCTCGACGATTCCGATGCCCGTCGAACCATCGGCATCGACCCAAGAAAATCGACTCGAGCGGAAAGAATCACTTTATTTGGCGCGCTCTGTATACGACAACGACCGAATTTGAGCCCTTCCTTAGAGATCGAAAAAATCGAATATGAAACTTCCGATCGTGAGGCGAAGTTTCTCTTTAGCTTTCACGAATCCTTGACGCGCTTGCGCTTTGAGGCGTTCAAAAACGAATGGCCTCCTTCTCTTATTCGTCACTTTCTTGTACGCCAACTTCATTGTGGACTGGCAGCGCTCGCC
This sequence comes from Myxococcales bacterium, assembly GCA_026988815.1. Taxonomy (GTDB): domain Bacteria; phylum Myxococcota_A; class Bradymonadia; order Bradymonadales; family Bradymonadaceae; genus CALJNB01. Next base: position 15,593 of record JALSKP010000164.1, read on the forward strand.
GATTCTCTCCTATCAATTCAACGTTATTGTGAACAATGGTTGCTGGCCTCAGAGTTGGAGTTGGGAATGAATCGCACATTTTCGAAACGCGCTTTTCCGCACGGCCAACAGCCGCTTTATTTTATGTATCCAACGAACCTGCGTGGCATTCCTAAGTTCGTTGAAGAGGACCTTCAGGAGGTAGCATCACTCACGAAAGCCTTATCGCGACTTCAGTCCACTAAAGAAAGGGCGCTTATCGATGCCTGTGGAAGGGGCGAAAGAGTTCTGATTTTTACGTCTAGGAAGGTTGTTGCTCGCTCTCTTTTTCGTCTTTTCCTAAAAGATCAGTGCCGGGTGGGAATGGTGCATTCTCAACGATGCGAGGTCAGTGGTATGGGTGAAATGAAAGCAGAGGAGATAGTAAACTTGTTTAATAGATCTCCTGAAATTCATGGAAAGGGTATTGATATTTTAATTGCTACGGATTGTCTTAGCGAAGGCGTATCTTTTCCGAATTGTTCCCAATTAATTTTACTCGATCTTCCTGATACAGCTCTAAAGATCGAGCAACGTATCGGAAGAATCATGCGTCGTAATAGCATTTCTAAGGTCGCCCGGGTTCGCTATTTACAAGCTACAGAAGAATCCAGGTCACCTTCTTTTGCCGCCTTTAAATCGGACGCATCTGCCGGTCTCGGATTTGTCTATCCTTTCGCCCAGCAATTTTTAGGAAGACAAAGCAAAGGAGGCGATCCTTTTGCGATGGTGCTCGATTGTCAGGAATTGGCCGGCACGGAGATTGAATCTCCTTTGCTCTCTACACATTTCGCCTACCCAAAAGGTATTCCTTTCCGACTCACCTTGGTCGCCTTGTACGAAGGCGATTCGCTTTTTTCGTATGAATGGGTTGGATACCTAAAGGGACGCTTAACACGGTGCTGGGATGAGGTCGGCGAAATTTTGTTCGCTGTAGAAGACGAGGACGACCCGCGCGCTCGTAAAATCGAGTTAACAGCAATGGAGCGAAATTATTTTTCGCGTTTGGTGGCGCGGCGAAATCAAACCCGCTTTCTTCCGACGCCCATCGAGAAAGATCAATGGAGAGAGAAGATACAAAAAAGAGTGTTGGCCTTTGCGCTAAATTCCGGCCAGAGAAGACATGTGTACGATGTTCTTTATTCGCCTTTAACGCGAGGACAAAAGTGGGTGCTCAAAAGAGCCTCCGATGTTAGTGATGCGTATTTATTAGAAAAAGTACTAGCTATAAACAGAGAGGATATTACTAAACTTACTTACGATATTGTTTTACAAGTTTCTTTCGACGGATAACGAAAAAGGCGAGTAAGAAAAAGAAGAAGGAAGGGGATCGGGAAAGCGTTGCACAGCTTCCTTCACCATAAACGTTTGTTCTTCCTTCTGGGTCAATTTTTTCTTTGTCCGTCTTCACGCCAGGTTTTGGGCCTGGATTTTTCTCGTCTGTAAAACAAGAAGAGGTATCGTATTTACACGTCACGCTGCAATCCAGGGGTCCGCCAGCGTAGCCTAAAAGCGCACAAGTCATTCCACCTAAGTGTATTGTATCGCATTCTTCGACGCTTTGGAGTTGGTCATCTCCGCAATCGGTGGCAACGCCGGCGCAGTCAGAAAGGTCGAATTTACAACTCGCGTCGCAACTCAGGGCGCCGGTTTTATAGCCCAGGCTCGTGCAGCTTTCTCCGTCAAGGTCGCTACCCTCGCAATCTTCAAGGTTGGGATTAATTTTATCGTCTCCGCATTTTACGCAGAAGGTTGTCGTGTATTGGCAGAGGTCAGAACAACGCACTTGGCCGACGCCCATACCGAGGGACTCGCAGGTTACATCGTTCCCAACACCACCATCGCATTGTTCGTTGTCTTCCAGAATATCGTTCCCGCAAGGATTATCGTCTTTTATGCCGGGATTCCAGAAATCGCCGGAGGGTTGCGCGTTACCTCTTCGCCAGGTTCCATTTGGATCCCCGAGTTCGACGCCGTTGGTGTATCCATCGCGGTCGCTATCCATCGCTGAGAGTTCGGCCCAATCAATCACATTGTTCGTGGACGCGGCGTAGGCGTCGAATCCGAAATCGGTAATTCCCCAGGTATCGGTATGGCAGGCATCGCATTTTATCGTATTCCCATGCGGAAATTGATTCTGTCTTCCCGACCTAGCTTGGACAGGGAGCGCAAATAAAAGACATAAAATGGTAAGCGTTACACGAAACAAAGGCGACTCAAAAAAATTGTATAAATGAGTGTACACTATTTTGCGGTAGATGCCGATACTTTTGATATCGCACTAGGTGTTCGCGCAAAATCCGTTAAAATCGATCTTTCTGCATCGTAGGGTTTCCTCGCTTGCTTGGTCAACCACCTACGGTCCATACTTTAACTGTTCGCGATTCATCGCGGCAACGAGATATCCAAAAGGATGGGGTTTTCGACTTCTATATAATCAAGATCGATAAGCTTAATCAATCCACCACATTCATGACGAGCCACAGCCAGAGGTGGAATATTTTCCTGAAAAAGGGGCTCCTGCATACAATCCAAACAACGAGGATTCATGTCCGTGGTTTCGAACATGTCCTTATATCGTTGAACTTTTAATAGCGCGATCTCGCCTTGTTCGAGATCGTGCTTTTTTTTGTCGACGGCAATTTCGAGTAAGGAGGCGTAATACTGCTTTCCCTTTTTAAAGGATTCCAAGGGTCCGATACCCGCACAAAAAGAGCACCAGCCGAAATGGTAGTCTAACTCGACCGACCAAAATGAACCGTGCCGCCCGCCTTCAACGAGGTGACGATATTGGGGTTTGGCAAGCCCGATACAAGTTTGGGTAAAGTCGCATTGGTCACAAGCGTAGGTATTTTTGGCTACGTTAAAGAAATTTTCATGGGGTCGAAATTTGGAAAATAATTCGCTGATGGAATCGGCAAGGTGTACAAAATCCCAGTACCCATTTTCTTCTTTGTCACCGTCTGGAAGCGCCCAGACGATAGAGGGATGTTTTTCATCGTATCGAAAATCGAGTGCAAAATGCGGTTGGCCGAGTTGGGTGAACGGAATCACTTTTTCTGGATATCCGTTGCGCCTTTTCCTTAAGGTGGAACTCACTATATTTTCGGTCGAAGATGCGGTTTCGGTAAAATGAGAAAGCGGACCCATTGAACAAAAACGAGGATAGATTAGGAAGCATTCTTCAAGGAACATGCCTTGATATTCCATCATCATCTCGACGAAGCCCTGGGGAAAAACCACGCCAAGGGTGGACTGGGCCAGACGAATATCGTCAGTGTGGAGAGGAACTGCCCTCGAATATTCGGTCCAAGTGAATCCCAATTTACTTTCCTACTCTAGTGATTTTTTTCGGTTTCGCCGATATAGGAAGCGTTATCCGATTTTACTACTTTTCCTTTGACTGTTGAATTTTTCTTTTCGACGGTCGCATTGTCTCTTATTTTCAATGCCACTTTTTTTCCGATAATCATAGAATTGATGATTTTAACATCAGCATTACCCTGAGCTCGAATAGCAGTTTTGAAACCGATGATTTTTGAATCTCGAATCGTTATCTCACAATTTCCTTTCGCTAAAATCGCAACTTTTGATGTAATTTTAACACCCTTGAGCTCAATGGTTTGGTTCTTCGAACAACGTACTTTTTTGTGCTTGCGGTACTTTTTGACGTCGGCTTTTTTAACGACGACTTTCTTTGTGGTGACCAAGGTTTGGCCCTGTCGGGTAACTACTTTTGCGTCTTTGGTTTTAACGAGTGTGTTCCCATTTCCATCAACGGTCACGACCGCATCGCCATTTTTAATTTTGACCTGAGCGAAAGCGCTAGCAGAAAAAAGAGAAAGAATAAGAATAAGAAAAGCGGATTTCATACCATTCCGGGGTTAAGTTGTCGCCAAACTACACTATTCCAGAATCACTTCCAAATGATAGCCGACCCCCCAAAAAAAACACCCTGATGGGTGTCGTTTCTTGAGGTCAATTCTGACTTGAGGCGTTTAAGGATTTGTGCAAACTGGATCAAGGATGACCGATCCTAAACTCATATTGCCATGGACGCCAACCTCACCGAAAACGCTAAATGGAAAAATATCGGTACCGCGAACGACCCCGACATCGGTACCCAAACTGACATCGCCTTTTTGTAACGCCTGAGCGGAACCGGTAGCGGCATAGATGATGGCGGCGGAGAAAGTGATAAGAAAGATGATGTTTTTCATGTTAAATCCTTTGGGGTTTGGTGACTACATTTCCCTTTTCGGTCTTCCGCGGATTTTGTTTCGTAATTTTTTTATGATTCACGAACAGTCGACATTAGATGGCTTTTTTGTAAAGAAGGGCGAGGTTTTCTTCGTCTTCAAAGAGGTCCACGTTTAGCGAATCACCACATCCGGCAATTTTTATATTATCGTCCTCGGCGGGTGCCACTTTTCGTATTTTCGACAAATAGTCGACATCCAACATATCAACTTCACAATGCACATACTTTCGCACCTCACTCCTATCCGGCGAAGAAAGAACCACCGCGATTTCCCCGGGATTCTCAAAACTATCTAGAAGCATCGACATACCCAAACCGTGTGGCTCAAGATCGCCGTGTAAAATTTTCCCCAAGACCTGTCCTTTGCAGTCGATTGCCAATATTTCGAAATCGTATAAAGATAGGCGTAATCGAAAGCTACGGATCATATTGAAGCAGAACTTCGATTTCGCCGAGAGTCTCGCCGTCTGTAGAAGGAGAAAGGTCTCATCGAATTTTGTTAGAGCTAACGAGACGCCGATAATACGTAGATAGATCTTGCTATCAATATTTCTCTTTTTGATTCTTCTTGCCATTTTACCCTCCCAGGTTTGCGGTGTTGTTTTCTTCTTCGAACGAAATCAGGTTTCGTTACGAGTTTTTTTGGCGAGAACAAAAAACGCTCGACGCTTCCGCCGAACGTTTTCTGGACACCCTCCAAAAGTAACCTCTTTCCCCCGAAACAGGTTACGTTTCCTTTTCGGAGTGCGTTCAATTGTGTTGTCATTTTTTTTATAAAATTTTTTATGCTTATTTGGTCGAAACAATCTCCATTGATACAAAACGTTTTTTTTTTATATGTAAATATGCACAACAAGGTTCGAGTCGGCCCGAAAGTAGACTGGTGATTCGCTTTGTCCCACAGCCTGCCAACTCACTTCAATCATCTCACCACCTTATCCTTTACGAGGATCGACAAGGTTGAAATGTAAATCCTCGCTCTCCCCCTGCTATTGAAAAAACTAAATTAGCATTTCATGGGGCAAAAATGCGCTCCCAGGATTCCGAATCGCGCGTGTTGCGGCTTCCCTCAGAAGGTCTCCACAAGCGAATAAAAAATCGCTGCGACTTCCCGTGCCCCGTACGGATTTGGAGCCATAATGATTCTTACCTTCGCCTTCAAGGACTCTTGGCACACGCGACCAATGACGGGACCGCGCAAACTTTGCTCCGTGCCGTAGCCTGCCCTTGGGGTACAGATTATTATCGAGCCAAATTTCGTCGTTCTCCAAAAACAAAGTAAGTGATTTTTTCGCACCCCACGGGCACTTCCTACGGGCGTTCAAAGTTTAACTAATCGCACTTTGCAAAAACCGATTTTGGACGTTCAGCCATACCAAGCAAATAGGAGAAAAGTTTATCAATATTTCCATTCCATTCTTTTTTCCGCGCCTCACCGCTTCGCTCATATTTGACCCGATAGAGGTCGCTAATCACTTCCAAAACAGGTTCCGATTCTTCTGGAAAATCCTTCGCAGCATCTCGAAAACGTCGGTAAACGTGCCTTTATGCCCTCGGGTGCAGCATCCAGCAAATTGAGAGGTCGGTCCTTCCGGAGATTTCTGGGCGGCGTAATGCGTACCCCAAGGGGGTTTGCGCCTGGTCACCGATCACCACGCCCTCATAATTTTTCAGAATTGCACTGCAAGTTTGTGTTCCTTTATCGCTCCGAATGGCATGGAAAATTCCGTGTCGCTCCAAAGGCATGTGTTCAATATATTTTTGGCTCGCGACTTCGACTGCGAGATCGAGCGAATATCGACCGCCAGGAATAACTTTATCGGGACCAAGGGCCGTTTCAATATGGTCGCAGGTTTTTCTGTTCTCGCCTGGGCTTTGTTCTCTTTTGTTCGGCAATTCAATTCATACCGGAATCGTTTTTTCCGGTTCAAAAAGCATCTCCGAGCTTTCTCCTAAGGCAACTAAACGCGCTCTCAATTTCGCATTTTCTTCGGCGCGTCTTTCGATTTCACTTTCTTGTAAAGTCGCTACAAGAGCAAGTTTTTCTCTGTCACAATTTTTGAAGTGGGAGGCGATTTTCATAGGAAAAACAACCTCCTTTTTTCGATATGTTCCAAACTCATTTTGTATGTTTATTTACTTTATTTGATAGGATTGGTCACGAAAACGATACGCGATCAGGGGATAGTTTTTGGCTACCGACCAGAAGACATCCCTCCAAAAAAAGGGAAAGCTCGGAGGCGCTAAGTTCGATTTTTTTGGTGTTGCGCCAGAGTTTAGCAACGCCCGACCTTCGGTTCCGGATACACAGGCGATGTAACTGCCCTTTTTCGAGGCGTTTTTGATACCCCCGGGTACCTTCTCTGGCGTCGCCATTCACCTTGTAGATGCACAATCCTGTGGCATACCTACGCTGACGCTGGGTAGGCTCCGCACTCCCAAAGCAAGATTTTCGCGCGCTTTCGCGATCGATTATCGACATGGTCAGAGTATCCCAACTGAAAGTTGGGGTGATGAAAAGAAAAAGGTCGCCAGATAGGGCGTCCTCTTTCAATTCGTTTTGTACCAAACCCTAAAGTCCATCATTTGTGCAGCTCTGTATGAATCCTTTTCGCAAATACCCTTCTGCGGCACCGTGTCGGCCGGCGCGGGATAGGCAAAAACACGCGATGTTCTCGTATTGAAATTCACGACAGGAGCTGTTTTAGTTCCGCCAAATCGAGTCCTGGGACCCGCCATCCGGCCGAAGAAATCAATTGCACCGAAGAGCTTATTTGATCTCTTTTCGCTTTTATTTTCGGTTTTTCCCAAGCGTCGATGCTTTGATAACCTACG
>JALSKP010000165.1 GCA_026988815.1 Myxococcales bacterium
AGCCAGCCATCGGTGGGCGTCCCCTCATCGTCGTAAACGAATTGTGTGAGATTGCGTTGTGATAGTGAGCCCGAAAAAGATAAGCGCGTGTCCAAGAAACGAGGATCTGCGACAAAGAGAGACACAGAATTTGTGCCGCTAAAACGATTGTATTGAAAACCAGCTGAGATGTAGGAGCCAAAGAGATTGCGATCCACCAAACCTGCGGAAAAACTCAACTCCCCTCCCCCTTGGTTGAATCTCCAAAAAGGCAGTAGGGTCCATCGCTCGTCAACATGAATACGAATAACACGATGAAGAAGCGCCTGATTTCCAACAACAGGATCCACCGTCACGCTTTCCACACGAGGTGGGTCTTCGCCAGATATTGGCTTTTTACCTATTATTTCTTGGTCAGATAAGGCGTAACTGACAAGACGAAACAAACCCAAGTCGCGTACACGTTGGATGCCTTTCTCGATATCTTGATGGGTGACTATCGAGCCCTCGCCAAAACCGAGCTCACGTACAACGATACGTTTCTGCGTTCTAAACAATCCATCCACCAAAATCACATCAATTTGGTATTCTGAGGTGTCCTCTACAGAGGACGCTGGTTTGGTCTGGCTAAAGACATTTTGAGTCTGACTCAGAAGGGAAAAAACGAGAAAAAGAAGGATTTTCACGTTCTTTTCTCAAGCTCAAACTTTGCAATTTTGCGAATCAAATTTCTGCGGCTTATGCCCAATACCTTAGATGCTCGGGTCTTATTCCATGCCGTTTTTTTCAACGCGAGAAGAATCAGCCGCTTTTCAAGGTGGGCGACTTGCTGAGGCATCGTTTCGCTCAAGGTCAAAACCCCACCGGTGGTTTTGGGAAGTTTTTTTGAAAAATCTTTGATTTGAATCTTTTCACTCTCGCCGGAAAATATAAGTGCACGTTCTAATGCGTTTTCAAGTTGGCGAACATTTCCGGGCCATTCTCGACTTTCTAAGAAAGCCAAAGCGTCCTCGGTCAAGGTTTTCTTTGAATACCCTCTTTGTGCAAAGCGACTCAAAAAATACTGCGAAAGCAATCCAACTCCACCACGACGCTCTCGCAAGGGAGGGAGGGGCAATTCGACAACATTTATTCTATAATAAAGGTCCTGCCTAAAAGTATTCTTGCTTACCATCTGCGCTAAATCGCGGTGGGTTGCAAAAATCAACCTCACATCCACTGAGACGGTACTATCGCCGCCAACGGGCATAAAACATCCCGTCTCAACGACACGTAATAATTTGGTCTGCATCGCCATTGGCATATCACCGATTTCGTCCAGAAAGAGAGTTCCTCCATGCGCACGTTTAAACAGACCCTCTCGATCTTTTATAGCGCCAGAAAAGGCGCCCTTTTTATGACCAAAGAACTCACTTTCAATGAGATCGGCTGGTACCGCTGCACAGTTTTGAACGATAAAAGGTCCCTTCTCCCTATTGCTATTCTCGTGAATGGCTTGGGCAAGGAGATCTTTGCCGGTTCCATTCTCCCCCAGTATTAAAATGGTAGCATTTGTGGATGCAACGTTTTTGGAACGTTTAAAAAGATCAAACATCGCATCTGAGGTAGCGATGAGATTTCCTAAGCGCCCCTCTTCCGCAGGCTTATTTTGCGGCGTGCTGAGTCTGCTTATTTCAGCCAGTAAAGCCGAGATTTCATTGATCTGAGCCTCATCGTATTCGGTATCTAAAGCCGTGTAAGCCTCAAATTCTGTAATTGGTATTGGAAGCCTTTCAAGCCCCGATTGAATGGGGGAGCCCGTCAACGCAATCCTTTCCGTGTTGTCGACAAGAGCCAGACGAAGGGTAAATCGCGTTTCCAAATACCTGGCCATCGCTTGGATGGGCTCCGTATTTAGCGCTTGTTTTCGTTGGTACGACAAGGGAGGTCCGTCTTCATTCTGGGTTGTAGACTTTAAAATCTATATTCTGAAAGTATGAAACTTATTTCTAAAGGGCCGTTCAAAAAAGATCAAGGCGAGGTGTAGTGCGATCCTTTTCTGGGATTTTAAATTTCTTTAAATTTCTCGTTCCGCAGGACGATGAGCATCGCAGAACAAATACTAAAATCATTCGCAGAGGCCCATGAGGGGCTATATGCACGGACGAGCTCTGTATGGGAAACAAATTCACCCGACACTCCCGTGTTCCAATTATTGCCTTCGGCACGATGGGGAAAAAGAACGTTCGGTGAAAGCTAGCGCGGATGATTTTATTACCAAGCCATCGATTTGACCGCTTTTCGCCGAATCTATGATGTTACTCTAAGTAGCTCCACGCCAAAATTGATACTTTGAATTCTTATTCGGAAAAGAAAATCTTTAAGACGAAAAGAAATTTGATATAAGTTAATGCGGTCACTTGTAAATAACCTATAAAGAACAATTATAATTTCTGGAGAAATATACATGAACAAATTAACAACTACTCTTCTAGTTTTTGGACTTCTTTTTATCGTTTCTTGTAACGACGATACTTCTGAGAACAACGCGACGAATGTGAGTAACAAAACGACCACTCGGGACAACAACCTTACTTCGCGATCAACGTTGAACGGAATCGTGGGCGGGGCCCCTTTCGAAGCCACGGTAAATGTCGGCGGTTCTCTGACCAAACAAAAAGTATTGACTTTTTCTGGCTGGACCAAGGATTCTACGGAAAGCATTTTGATTAAGATTTGGGAGTACGAGGGCAAGGGGACATACACCCACAACGATCAGAGCGGAAACATTTTTCAATATACAGTCCAAAAAGATAAAATGGACGTGAAAACAATTTGGAGTACAAATTCTCGGCCCAAAGAAACAAACAGCAAATTGACAGTTTTAGAACAAACAGAAAGAGGAATAAAGGGAACCTTTTCCTTCACCGCCCGTCACGATGATGACGCGCCTCTAGAAATTACCGACGGCACTTTTGATATCGTTTTTTGAATAATCCTTGGCTGTCGATTTAGATAATTCTCATGTAAAATGGAATAGAATTGTAGCCCGTGCAGGGATAAAGGTGCGACCCTCTGTGGTCGCCCATAGGTCCTTTATTTACGGGCGAACCAAGGGCACCGCCACGTGATTCCGGTCACGCGCAAGGCGTCAGATTTACTTTTTACGTCGTTTGGGATTGCGTAAAAAGGTGGGCACGTCCATCTGCTCTTCTTCGTTCTGAGAGAGGCCGCCGTTGTTGATATTCGGGCGAGATCCGCCGCGAATAAAGTTTGCTCGCCGGTCATCCATGTTGGCTTGAGCAGCGGGTCGCATCGGCGGTTCCGTAGGCGTGTTTACTACATCGATATCGGCGACTGGAAGACCTTGCTTTGTCGAGCGCATATCTCGATCGGCGATTTGTTGAACTTGGTGGCTTTCGCTTCGACGACGTCGACGTGGCTCAATATCTTTTTTAATCGGTTGGTCCATATCAAAGCCCGTTGCGATGACGGTAATTTTAATTTCGTCTCGCATGTTTTCGTCAATCACATTCCCGAAGATAATATTGGCTTCTTCGTGGGAGGCCTCTTCAATCAACATCGCAGCTTCGTTAATTTCACGGAGGGTCATATCAAACCCACCTGTAATATTAATGAGAATACCCGTTGCACCTTCAATCGAAATATCTTCGAGGAGCGGAGAAGAAATAGCCATTTCAGCGGCAACCACGGCTCTGTCAGAACCTGAGGCGGTTCCGGTTCCCATCAATGCCATTCCTTTTCCGGCCATGATGGTTCGAACATCTGCAAAATCGACGTTCACAAGACCACGGACGGTAATCAAATTTGAGATGCCTTCAACGGCTTGAAGAAGAACCTCGTCGGCGTGTTTAAAGGCTTCAAGGATCGTCGTATCGTCTCCGGAAATCGCGAGGAGTCGCTGATTGGGAATAGTGATCAAGGTGTC